>CAYYUT010000118.1:0-8589 GCA_964474935.1 uncultured Spirochaetales bacterium | reverse complement strand
ATCACCGCGGCTGAGTTCATGTAGTTGCGTTTGATGCCGTGGTACTTCATGCACACGAA
The DNA here is from genome assembly GCA_964474935.1 of uncultured Spirochaetales bacterium. Taxonomy (GTDB): domain Bacteria; phylum Myxococcota_A; class UBA9160; order UBA9160; family JAFDDA01; genus CAYYUT01. The sequence continues at coordinate 8,530 of CAYYUT010000118.1, read as the reverse complement.
GCCCGGCTCGGGCTGACAGCTGTAGAGGGAGCCGCTCTTGAAGTAGACGGCCGAGTCGCGTAGCGCTCCCGACGAGCCGTATCGGATGCGCCGTTCGGTGATGTACATGAGGCGCTTGATCTCGCGGCTCGAGAACTCGTCCACCAGCAGGCCCTGCTCCATCTTGAGCAGGTACCTCAGGAGCTCGCGCGGGGTGGCGTAGCTCGAGGTTCCGTCGATTCGCTTCTTGCCCTCGCGCGTGAAGAAAGAGCCCTGTCGCAGGGCTTCGAGATCGAGCCCGTTTCGGGTGATCGGCTCCTGGATCGCCCGCAGGAAGATGTCGGAGAGCTCCTTGCGAGGGGTCTCGGCGAAGAAGCGCCGCTCCTCGTCCGGCGACACCGGGTAGCGCTTGCCGAAGTGGGCCAGCAGCACGAGGTGCTTCTGGAGCATGCCCGCGGCCGAGTTCGAGCTCGGAGACATCATCCAGTCGAGGTAGGTGTAGAGCGACGCCTGGTCGCCCTCCTTGATGGGTCGCCTCACCAGGATCAGCGTGTCGGGATCGAAGAAGCGGACCGTGTGGTGGTCGTAGACGCTGAACACGTCGGCGGTGATCTGGGCCTCTCGAAGCACACGCAGCCGGGCCTCGACGTCGTTCGGGTGGGCGTCGGCGAGCGCCTGGAAGATCGCCAGGGCCACCATGAGCTTGCCGACGCTGCCCGGGTTCTGTCGCTGGCTCCCTTTCCACTCGGCATAGCGCGGATTCGAGAGATCGGAGAGGTCGAGGAGCGCGAAGCCATAGCGATCGGCCTCGGGACCGAGTGTGCGCTTCACGCGGGCCACCAGCCCGGGGTCGGACGGCGGGATCTCGAGATCGCGGTGCGCTGTCAGCCGCAGATCGACCTGCTCGAGCGGCAGCAGCTCGCCGGGAGGCCGCTTGCGGCCGGGGAGCCGACCCTCCTGGACCCAGCGCTGCTCGAGCAAGCGTTCGACCCCGGTGCGATCGAACCCATCGAGCGGATAGGCCCCGGCCGGTTCGGGGCTCACGAGCATTGTGGCGCCGAGCAACGTGGCGGCCGCGGCGAGAGCTCCGGCGAAGGTGGAGACCGGCGTCGGATGGATCCAGGGGATGTGCACGGCTTCGCAGGCTATCACGGTCCGCCCTGCGGGTCGCCCCAATCTGACCTCGATTCCCTGGTAAGCTGCGGCGGTCGCGAGGGCCGGGCATCGCGTCTCCGGCGCCAGGCCCTCGGGCGGATCGCCTCCGGGCGAGCGGGCAGGAAGGATTCATGCGGTCGGCTCGAGTGGCGCGGAAACCGATGCGGACGAGGGCCCTGCTCGCGCTCGCGGTGATCGTCCCGGCCGGACTGGCCTCCGCCGAACGACGGGTCTCGATCGACGAAGCGATCGCGCTCGCCCGCGAGCGCAATCCTTCGCTCGGCGTGGCCGAAGCCGAGCTGGCCCTGGCCACCGCCGAGCGCCGGACGGCGAGCCAGTACCGCAACCCGAGTGTCGCGGGGCTCGGGGGCCAGCTCCTCGAGCGCGACACCGACCTGAACGAGGGCCAGGTGTACGTGGTGGGCGTCAGCCAGCCGATCGAGTCGCCTTTCCTGCGTGGCGCACGCAACCGGGCCGCAGACGCCGGGATCGAGGCGGCTCGGGCCGCCGCCCGGCTGGCCGACGCCGCGCTGGTGGCCCGCGTGAAGCGCGAGTTCGTGGGGGTCACCCTCGCTACGGGCCGTCTGGCCCTGTCGGAGGAGCAGCGCGATCTGCTCACCCGGGTGCGCGCTGGGATCGAACGCACCGTCGAGGTGGGTGAAGGCGCCGGCGTCGACCTGGCGCGCGCCGAGACCGAGGTCCTGAACGTCCGCCGGCAGGTGGCCGCGGCCCGCGTGGCACTGGTCGAGGCCGAGCTGCGGCTGGCCACTGCGATCGGCGAACCCGGGGGAGCGCGGGTCACGGTGTCCGGCGATCTGCCCCCACTCGTCCCTCCACCGCGACCCGAGCTCCGGGCCCGGGTCCTGGAGCGGAGCCCGGCCATCACGCGGGCACGCAGCGAACTCGAGCGCGCGGAGCGCGAGGTCGAGCTCGAGCGCCAACGGCGCCTGGGCGCGGTGGATCTCGAGGCCGAATGGGAACGCGAACCCGACACCGACCGCGTGGTGGTCGGGGTACGGGTCCCCCTGCCGCTCTGGAATCGGCGGGGCGGCCAGATCGCCGAAGCGCAGGCACGCGCCCGGCGGGCCCGTGCTGCGCTGGCACAGGCCGAGTTCGCGGTGACGCGCGCGCTCGACCGCGCGTACAACGACTTCCAGCTCGCGAGCGAGCAGGTGGAGCTGATCGAGGATGGACTCCTCGAGGAAGGACGGCGCGCGCTCCGCGGGGCCGAGGCGGCCTACCGCTCGGGCGAGCGCGGCATCCTGGAATACCTGGACTCGCAGCGAACCCTGCGCCGCATCCGATTCGACCTCCTCGACGCGCGCGGCGCCATGCTCGGGGCGGCGATCGAGCTCGAGCGTCTCACCGGGGAGACCTTCTGATGCGTGGGACCGCCCTCCTCGCCTGCCTGGTCCTGCTCGCCTGCGAGCCCGTGACACTTGCCTCCTCGCAGGAGCCGCCCGACGCGACGATCGCGGGCGACGACCACGTGATCCGGGTCGACTCCGAGCTCGCGGCCCGGCTCGCCACGGCACCGGTCGAACGCGCCACGCTGCGGCGGATCATCCGTCTGCCGGCCTCCGTCGAGCTCGACCAGACCCGGCTCTCGCGAATCGATGCCGGCGTCAATGGCCGGATCGTCGAGGTGAACGTGTTCGGGGGCAAACGCGTCGAGCGCGCGGAGGTGCTCGCCCGCCTGACGAGCCCCGAGCTCACGCGCGGCCAGGTGGCCCTGCTCGGAGCCCTCGCCGAAGTCGACCTGCAGCGGCGGGCAGTCGAACGGGCGCGCGAGCTGGTGGAGGCCGAGGTGATCTCGCAGGCCGAGCTCGAACGGCGCGAGAAGGAGCTCTTCGTGACGCGAATGGCCGTGCAATCGCATCGCGACCAGCTCGGCCTGATGGGCATGGACCCGCGCGAGATCCGTCAGGTGGAGGCGACCGGCTCGATCTACTCCGAGGTCGCCGTCATGTCACAGCGCGCCGGCACGGTGATCCAGCGCAACGTGAGCCAGGACCAGGTGGTGCAACCCGGCGCTCCACTCTTCTCGATCGCCGATCTCTCGCGGGTCTGGATCGAGGGCCAGGCACCCGAGGGCGAGGTCGACTTCCTGGCGAGCGCGCACGACGTCCGGGTCGAGATCCCGGCCATCGATGCGCGCGATCTCGAGGGCGAGGTGGTCTACATCGGGGCGACCGTCAACCCCGCCACCCGGACCGTGACCGTGCGAACCGAGCTCGAGAGTCCCGATGAGCGCATCAAGCCCGAGATGCTGGCGACCCTCCTGGTGGTGGGACCCGAGGAGAATCGGTTGACGGTGCCGGCGGCGGCCGTCGTGCGAGAGGCGGACGCCGATCACGTGTTCGTGCGCGAGACCGACGACCGCTTCCGTCTCGCGCGCGTCTCGCTCGAGCCCGCGGTGGACGGGCTGCGTCCTGTCGAGACGGGTCTCCGCGAGGGCGATGTCATCGTGACGGGTGGCGCGTTCCGACTGAACGCCGAGCTCAAGCGCCGCCTGGGCCGTTAGTCGGTGGTCGATTCGCTCATCCGCTTCGCGATCCGCCACCGCGTCGTCGTGGTCGTGCTCTCGGTCGCCCTCCTCGGTGTCGGCGCGGTCGGGATCGGATCGCTCTCCGTCGATGCCTTCCCGGACGTCACGAACGTCCAGGTGGTGGTCGCCACCGAGGCGCCCGGCAACGCCCCCGAGGACGTCGAGCGACAGGTCACGATCCCCCTCGAGATCGTGATGACCGGGCTGCCGGGCCTGCTCGAGATCCGCTCGACGAGCCGGAACGCACTCTCCCAGATCATCCTGGTATTCAGCGACGACGTGGACGTCTACGATGCCCGCGGGATGGTCCTCGAACGGCTCGAATCGGTCGAGAACCAACTCGCCCCCGGCGTCACCCCGATCCTCGGTCCGGTGACGACGGGTCTGTCCGAGGTGTACCAGTACACGCTCGAGCGCCCCGACGACGGGCCGGCGCCGCTCACCGACACCGAGCTCACCCAACGAAGAACCGTCCAGGACTGGATCGTCCGGCCCCTGCTCCGCTCGGTGCCGGGGGTCGCAGACGTCACCTCGGTGGGGGGCTTCGAGCGCCAGTACGAGATCCTCGTGGATCCCGAGCGCCTCGCCTACTTCGCCCTCACCGCGCGCGACGTCTATCGGGCGATCCAGCTCAACAACGCGAACAGCGGCGGCGGCATCCTGCCCATCTACGAGCAGCAGTATCTCGTGCGCGGACTCGGCCTGATCGGATCCGTGGAGGACATCCGGGACATCGTGCTCCGCGAGAGCGACGGGACTCCCGTCTTCGTCCGGGACGTCGCGGAGGTCCGCATCGGCCGATCGGTCCGCTACGGCGCCGTGATCAAGAACGGCGAGACCGAGACCGTGGGCGGGGTGGTCCTCATGCAGGCGGGAGGGAACGCCCGCTCGATCGTCGGGGCGGTGAAGGCGCGCGTCGCAGAGATCAACCGCGAGGGGCTCGTGCCCGGGGGCCTCGAGCTGGTGCCCTACTACGACCGTTCCGAGCTGGTCGACTCCGCCCTCTACACCGTCGCGAGCGTGCTCGTCCAGGGAATCGTGCTCGTGGTGGTGATGCTCGTGATCTTCCTCAACGACCTGCGCAGCAGCTTGATCGTGGTCGCCACCCTGATCCTCACCCCGCTCGCGACCTTCCTCGTGATGGTGTGGCTCGGTATCTCGGCGAACCTGATGTCGCTCGGCGGAATGGCGATCGCGATCGGAATGATCGTGGACGGCTCGGTGGTGGTGGTCGAGAACGCCTTCCGCCAGCTCGCGCGTCGCAAGAGCACCCGAGCCCGCCGCACCGTGGTCCGGCGCGCCGCGAGCGAGGTGGGGACGCCGGTGCTCTTCGGCGTGGGCGTGATCTGCCTGGTGTTCGTGCCGCTCATGACCCTCGAGAACATGGAGGGCAAGCTCTTCGCCCCCCTCGCCTACGTGATCGCCATCGCGATGCTCGTGTCGCTGGTATTCTCGCTCACCCTCTCGCCCGTCCTGTGCGCGTATCTCCTGAACCCGACCGAGGTGAAGGAATCCAAGCTGATCGAGTGGATGGAGCGGCCCTATCTGATCGCCCTCACCGCCGCGCTCCGTCACGGCCGCCTCACGGTGGCCGTGTCCTTCGCGCTGCTCGTCGGCGCCTTCGGCCTGCTCCCCTTCCTCGGCTCCTCGTTCGTCCCCGAGATGAAGGAGGGCTCGCTGGTCCCGAGCCTGATCCGCTCGCCGAACATCTCGTTGGCCGAATCGGTGGCGCTCGAGCTCGAGGCCATGAAGATCGTGGCCGAGACGCCCGGGATCGCGGGCGTGGTGTCGAATCTCGGACGCGGCGGCGATCCGTCCGAGTTCCAGCCCGAGTGGGAGTCGACCCCGATCGCCACCCTGCTCCCGGCGGACGAGCTGCCCGACGGCTGGACCCAGGAGAACGTGGCCGATGCCATGCGCGAACGTCTGTCGCACCTCCCGGGCGCCGAGGTGGTGATGGCACAGCCCATCTCCGACCGGGTGGACGAGATGGTCTCGGGGGTGAAGGCCGACCTCGCCATCAAGGTGTTCGGCTCCGATCTCGGGATCCTGCTCGAGAAGGCCGAGGCGATCGCGGACAGCGTCCGACGGATCTCGGGCTCGCGCGACGTGCGCATCGAACGCGTCGCGGGTCAGCAGTACCTGACGATCGTCACCGACCGCCGGGCGATCGCACGATACGGCATCAATGTGGCCGACGTGAACGACGTGATCCGAACCGCCGTCGGGGGACGAACCACCACCGACGTGTACGAGGGCGAGCGTCGCTTCCGTGCCGTGGTCCGCTTCCCCGCCCGCTTCCGCGACAGCGCCGAAGCCATCGAACGGATCCTGCTCCGCTCGCAGACGGGCGCCGTCGTGCCGCTCTCGGCGGTGGCGACGATCGAGGTCCGCGAAGGACCGGTCCAGATCGGACGGGAGGGTGGGAAGCGCCGCATCGTGGTGGCCGCCAACGTCCAGGACCGCGACCTCGGTGGATTCGTGGCCGAAGTGCAGGAGGCCGTGGATCGGGACGTCTCCCTGCCGTCCGGCTACTACCTCGAGTGGGGAGGCCAGTTCGAGAGTCTCGAGAGGGCGCGCGCGCGGCTGATCACGATCATCCCGATCACATTCGCCGCCATCTTCTTCCTGCTCTTCCTGTTCTTCGATTCGGTGCGGTACGCGATCCTGATCATCCTGGTGATCCCCTTCGCGACGGTCGGAGGCATCGTGGGTCTCTTCCTGACGGGCGAGTACCTGTCCGTGCCGGCCTCGGTCGGATTCATCACGCTCGGAGGGATCGCGGTCCTGAACGGCGTGGTGCTCGTGTCGTTCATCCAGGACCTCCAGAAGGGCGGGCGCAAGCCCGTGTCGGCCATCGTCCGGGGCTCGCGCGACCGGCTGCGCCCGGTCCTGATGACCGCCAGCACCACCCTCCTCGGGCTGGCGCCCTTCCTGTTCGCCACCGGGCCCGGCTCCGAGGTGCAGCGACCGCTCGCGGTCGTGGTCGTGGGCGGGCTCCTCACCTCGACCCCACTCACCCTGATCGTCCTACCGGTCCTCTACGAGTGGTTCGAGGGCTTCGAATGGGAGGACGACGACTGAGCCCCCGGGGCGCCACCGCAGCCGGGTCGGACCGCCCGGATGGGCGGCCTCCGCGCGGGAGCGACCGCCGCCGAGCCGGCGGAGGTGTCGCGCCGCCCGCATCCCGGGTGGTCTCCAGTGCGCGGCATCTCTTGTTAGAATCCGGCGCGTTGGAGGACCGTCCACCCGTGACCACCGCCGTTCGCTGGAGCCCGCTCTACCGCGCGTTCCGAGACACCCATCGCAGTCCCACCAACGTGGTCGCACACGCCGTGACCACGCCCCTCGGCCTGTTCGGATTCGCCTCGCTCCTCGCGCTCGTCGCGCCCTGGCTCGCGATTGCGGCCGGCGCCGGCAACGCGGCGAGTCTGTGGGGGCGCATCTCGGAGAGGCTAAGGCCCACCACGACGATCGTGGTCGCGGCGATCGTCGGCGCAGCCATCGAGCTCGAGATCGGAGCGCTCGCGTCGTTGTTCGCCATGGCCGCCGGCTACGGCTTCCAGGATCTGGCCCACCGCTGGACCGGTGAGCGCACCTTCCAGAGCACCTACGAACGGGAGCCGGGCGCCACCGCCAGTCTCGTGCGCCACACCTGGATGTTGCTGCCACTGGTGCTGGCTGCTCTGGCCGAGTACACCGGCGTCGTCCAGAGGTTCCTTCCGCGGGTCCGGGTGGTCCGCACCCGCCTCGAGGGTCGGGAACGCCTCGACGACGTCGAACGCGTGCGGCACTGGGTGGCCCACGAGCGACCGTGCCGCGACCGCACCACGCACTGGTGGTTCCACGAACCCCCCGCCGAGGTACGCGATGCCCTGGCGCGGATCGCGCATTCCCCCGAGATCCTCGACGCCTTCCGGGCCGCACACCCCGGATGCGACGTGGAGGTCGTGGGCGAGATGAACGAGATCTACGTGAGCGGTCCCGACCAGGAGAGATCGAGCGACGCGGTCTTCTACACACCCCACGTCGATGGGCCCTACGCCGTCTGGCCCGGCGCCGCGGTCTACCGGGCCCTGCTCGGCGTGACTCCGAACCGCCGCATCGAGACGGTCTTCGTCCATCCGCAGGACGGGGGGGAGCCCCTGGCCGCGACGGTCTCCCGCGGTGACCTGCTGGCCTTCGACTTCAATCGCGAGCTCCACTTCATCCGCAGCCGCCCCGATGTCGCCGAGGAGGAGCCGCGCTGTGTGCTGAAGCTCCACTACGTCGTCCATCCGGAACGCTGGGCCTGGTGGGGCCGGATCCTGGCGCGGCTCACCGGCGCCTACGATCGCCGTGCCCGAGCCCTCTTCCTGAGCACCCTCCGTCCCGATTCCGGATGGGCGCGCGCCAAGGCCTGGGCAGTGCTCGCGACGACGCACACCTTCGACCGCATCACGCGCCATGCGGGATGGAACAACCTGGCATGGGTCGCACTGCTCGCGCTCCTGTCGGCGGCCACGGGCTCCTGGCTTCCGCTGCTGCTCGGGGCGAGCTTCGTGCACTATCTCCTCTACCTCGGCGTCTTCGAGTTCCGCGAGGCGATCTCGTTCGGCCAGTTCAAGCGAGACGCCATGTTCTTCAAGACGGTCTCCTATGGAATGCTCGCCGCTCTCTATCTCTCCTTCGGCGTGTTCGACCCCGTGTCGTTGGCACTGATCGTGATCGGCTTCGGCATCCTCTCCTTCCTCCTCGTCCTCCTGCACCGGAACCCGGAGCCCGCCGAGTGATGCCCCCCGCCGCCGCCCTCCTCGTCTGCCTCCTCGTCCCGCTCGGCGGGGCCCTCGCCTGCCTCGCGGCCGGGCG
>CAYYUT010000117.1:2537-8618 GCA_964474935.1 uncultured Spirochaetales bacterium | reverse complement strand
GCCGGAACTCGCCGGTCGCGACGGGTAAGCTCATCGCATGCCCGAGCTGCCCGAGGTCGAGGTGACGCGGCGCCGGATCGAGCCCTTCCTGGTCGGCCGGACACTGGCGCGCGTCGACACGAGCCCGCCGAGCTACTTCTTCGTGACCCGCCCGGCGGAGCTCCGCCGACGACTCGTCGGACGCACCTGCGTCGCGCTCTCGCGGCTCGGCAAGTACCTCCTGGCCGAGCTCGACGACCGGAGCCGCCTCGGAATCCATCTCGGCATGACGGGTCAGCTCTTCGCGGAGGGCAGCCGCAGCGTGCGTCTGCTCTCCGCCACGGCACGCGCGGCACTGGCCCCGGAGGAGCAGCCCCGTTTCGAGCCCGACGCCCACACCCACCTGCGTCTGGCCTTCAAGGACGAGGGGCCCGGGGTGATGCTGCGCGACGTGCGCAAGTTCGGGAAGGTCTTCTGGATGGCGCCGGGTACGAGCCACCCGCGTCTCGATCGGCTCGGCGGCGACGCGCTCGAGCTCACGGGCGAAGGGCTGCGCGCCGGGACGCGTGGGCGTCGCGTGGCGGTGAAGACGCGGCTCCTCGATCAGGCGCTCGTCGCCGGGGTCGGAAACATCTACGCCGACGAGGCGCTCTTCCTGGCTGGAGTCCGCCCCGGCCGGCGTGCGAGCCGGTTGACCCGCGCCGAGGCCGAGGCGCTCGCGCGCTCGGTGCGACAGGTGCTGATCCGGTCGATCGAGACGGGTGGCGCGAGCATCAGCGACTTCGTCGGGCCCGATGGTGCCGATGGCCACTACCAGGACGAACGACACGTCTACGGTCGGACGGGTGAGCCGTGTCGGCGCTGCCGGACCCCGATCACCCGCCGGGTGATCGCGCAGCGGAGCAGTCACTACTGCCCGCGGTGCCAGACCTGATGCTCTCGCTCGCCGAGCTGCGACGCGCCGCCCGGGTCCTGGGAGCCTGGGAGGGTGATCGACTCCAGGCGCTGGCCGCACCGGCGCCCGCCCGCATCGAGCTCGAGCTCTACCGGCCATCGCGGGGCGGAGACGAGGCCCCGGGTCGGCGCGTCCTGCTCCTCTCGTGCGAGCCCGGGCTGGCGCGGGTCTCGCAGGCCGACGGGCTCACGAAGTCCGGAGGTCCACCTCCCGCCTTCCTCCAGTACCTCCGGGCCCACGTCGGGCGGGCGCGTCTCACCCATGCCCGCATCGTGAACGACGATCGCCAGCTCGCACTCGGACTCGCCACCCGCGAGGCGTCGTTCGAGCTGCTGCTCTCGGTGATGGGTGCGCGCAGCAATCTCTACCTGCTCGATGCGGAAGGCGTCGTGCGGGCCGCGGCGCGACCGCTCCCCGAGACCCGCCGCGATCTGGCGATCGGAGATGCCTGGCGCGACCCGGAGCGACGGGGCGGGGGCGGGGGCGAGGATCGCTTTGCGGCGGTCGGCGACGAGGCCCTGCTCCGCGAGATCGAAGGCGTGTACCGCGGGCTCGCGACCGAGCAGCGCGGGTCGGAGCTCTCGCGCCGCGTCGCCCAGGTGCTGCGCAAGGAGCGCTCGCGGCTCGAGCGGAAGCGCGAGAGGCTCGAGGGAGAGGCGGCCAGCGGCGAGCGCGCCGGTGAGCTCCAGCGCCAGGGCGAGCTGCTCAAGACCGTTCTCGACCGGGTGGCGCCGGGCGCCGACGCCGTGGTGGCGCGCGACTTCGAGAGCGGCGACGAGGTGCGGATCGAGCTCGATCCGAAGCTCTCGGCGCGAGCGAACCTCGAGCGTCTCTTCAAGCGCTACCACAAGGCGGTGAAGCGTGCGGCGACCGCCGGCGCCCAGTTGGGGTCGCTCGACGAGGAGCACGAGCGACTCGCGCGGATCGAGGAGGCCGTGGCGCAGGCCGAGGCCGACGAGGATCCGGAGGCGCTCGAGGCGCTGGCCGGGCGCGACGACGTCCGCCGGCTCCTCGCGCGCTACGCGCCCCAGGCCCCCCCGAAGCAGCGCGCGCGAAGCGATTCGCCCGTGCGTCTCGCAGGGCGCGAGGTCCCGGCGCGTCTCGTGCCGAAGCGCTACCGGAGCCGGTCGGGGCTCGAGATCTGGGTGGGGAAGAGTGATGCGGCGAACGACTTCCTGACGACGCGGCTGGCAAGGGGCAACGATCTCTTCTTCCACCTCGAGGACGCACCGGGGAGCCACGTGATCCTGCGTACGGAGGGCCGCACCGATCCGCCCTCCGAGGCGGTGCTCGACGCCTGCGAGCTCGCCGTGCACTTCTCGAAGCAGCGCAGGGCCTCGCGGGCCTGTGTCGACGTCGTGCCCATCAAGAACGTGTAGAAGCCGTAGGGCGCGATGCCGGTCCTTGTCTACGTGACCGGCGGCCGCAGTGTCCACCTGAGACGCGATCCGAAGCGGCTCGAGCGGATTCTCGGAGCCGTGGTCGGTTCCGGCGACGACGGAGGCGACGGCTGACGTCCCGACCCGGTGATCCATGGCGCTCGCGTATACTGGCGATTCACGCCGTCCGGAGAAGCTCCGCATGCCCAACATCCGCTGGCTCCTGCGTCTGATCACCGTGGTGCACCGCTTCGTGTACGAGCGCACGGGCGGGCGGCTCGGCGCGAACCTGGGCGGGAATCCGATGCTGCTCCTGTACACGGTGGGGCGGAAGAGCGGAGTCGAACGCGTGACCCCGCTCCTCTACATCCCGGACGGAGACCGCTGGCTCCTGGTGGCGTCGAACGCGGGCGACGATCGTCCGCCGGCCTGGTACCTGAATCTCGAGGCGAAGCCCGAGGTGCGCATCCGGGTCGGACGCGAGCTCCACGACGTGCGGGCGCGCACCGCACCCGCCGAAGAGCGGGCCGAGCTCTGGCCCCGGATCCTCGACGCCTGGGCCGACTACGCGGTCTACGAGACCCGCACCGATCGGCCGATCCCGGTGGTGGTGCTCGAACGCCAGACGGTCTGAGACGAGGGATCAGTAGCGCCAGGTGACGCGACCGAAGAAGGAGCGCTGGGGCTCGGTCGCGACGATCCCGAACTCGGATGGGAACTCCTCGTGTCGCTGCTCGAGGAGATTCTGGCCCACGATTTCGAGCTCGAGAGATTCGATCGGGCGCCAGCCGAGCCGTGCGTCGATCCGCCAGTAGCTCGGGACGTTGGCGACCCTGCCCGCTCCCGCCCCGGTGACCTGGGAGTTCAGGTTGTCGACGAAATAGGTGGTGGTGTCGAGCTCCAGGTTCCAGGGCAGGTTCAGGCGTGAGCGCAGGCTCACCTGGTGCTGGGGATCGAATCCCTCCTGAAGGCCCGCGTCGGGGTCGGTCGCATCGGACCCGTCGAACTCGGTCTCGAGGAAGGCGTAGGTGGCGGTGAGGGTGAGCCGCGGGTGCACCTTCCAGTTGATCTCGGTCTCGACCCCGTAGGTCTTGGCGCGTAGATCGTTGCCGCGCTCGAAGCCCCCGATGAAGGTGGCCGGCGGCATGTCGAGTGTGGCCGTCGCCAGGTCGAAAGAGCTCAGGTTGTTGTAGTCGTTGAAGAAGGCTGCCACGTCGATGCTGACCTTCTCGCGCCAGGAGCCACGGTAGCCGGCCTCGAAGGCGTAGACCCGCTCCGAGATCTCGCTCCCGGTCGAGACGAATCCGAGAAACGTGTCGACCGGAAACCCGGGCGTACCGGCCGGGACGAACCGGGACCGGAAGGTCAGGTCGCGGTCGATCCGCGAGGGTGTCCGCACCGCGCGCGAGATCGAGGCCCAGAGCGTGTTCGACGCGTTCGGTACCCAGGCGGCACGCACCGAGGGCTGGAACTCGAAGCCGGTGTAGTCGTTGTGATCGATCTTGATCCCGCCGGTGAACCGCAGCTGGTCCTCGAAGAATCGGGTCTCGTTCTGGACGAAGGCCTGGATCAGATGTTGCGTGCGATCGCGCGGAGCGAACTCGACGGCGAGCGTGTTGCCGATCCCGTCGCGCGTGAAGCGGTAGCCGCCCCCCCAGATGAACTCGGTTCGTCCGAAGAGCTCGAAGCGGTGCTTGAACTCGAAATCGATCGTGTTGCGGTCTTCGTTCACGAGCGGGGTGTCGCGCTCGGTCCGGTCGTAGTAGGCCTGGACCGAGGCGTCCGACGTCTCGGAGAAGTGATGGTTCCAGCGCGCCAACAGGTTGCCACCGCGCAGCTCCTGGTCGGCGTTGTCCGTGGTGGCGGTCGGGGTCGAGAGCAGGATGCTCGCCCCGATCGTGGCGTCGCCGGTGTAGAAGCCACCCTGGAGGGTGATCTCGTCGGACTGGGTCGGTGTCCACTCCGAACGGAAACCGGTACGGAGCACGTCCCAGTCGTCGAGTGCGTCGGCCCCGGTGCTCGTCTGGAATCCGTCACGCTGGAAGTACTTGCCGTACACGCGATAGTGAAAATCTTCGCCGATCCGTCCGCCCCAGCGCGACGTGACGAGGCCCCGTTCCTGGTTCCCGGCGGCGGCACTGAGGAGCGCGCCCTGGGTCTCCGCGGCAGGCTTGGTGATGATGTTGATCACCCCATTCACCGCATTGGCGCCCCAGATGGTGGCGCCAGGCCCGCGGATCACCTCGATCCGATCGATGTCCTCGAGGAGGGTGTCCTGGACGTCCCAGTAGACCCCCGAGAAGAGCGGGGTGTAGACGCTGCGTCCGTCGATCAGGACGAGGAGCTTGGTGGCGAAGCGACTGTTGAAGCCGCGAGAGGACACGGCCCAGCTGCTGGCGTTGATCGAGGCGACCTGGAGCCCCGGCACCTGGCGCAGGGCGTCGGCGATCGTGGTCACACCGGAGCGGCGGATCTCGTCACCGGTGATCACGGTGAGCGCCGCGGCCACCTCGTTCGAGCGCTCCTCCTTCTTGGAGACCGACGTCACCTGGACGCTCACGAGATCTTCGAGCGAGTACTCGGTGAGATCGAGCGAATCCGTGTCGGCCCGAGTGAGCGTCGCGCCGGACGTCACGATCACGACGACCAGGACGAGACGATGCACCGCGGTCCGCGCGGCGCAGCCCAAGCTCCGCATGCCCACCCTCCAGAGCGATCCGTGGCGCGAGGTGCGGTCAGCGGGGGACGTACCTGCGCTCTCGAGCCTATTCGGCAGGGCACACGCCCTTCTTGATGCCCGGCTGATCTCGTGTCGTCCTCGTCGGCCGCGGCCACCCGGATGGGGTTCGCTGGGTCGGTCGGCGCAGCGCGGGTCTCGTTGCAGGCTGAAATCATCGCGCCGGGAGGGCCGCCGCACGCTCTCACGTCCCGGAGCCGGGTCGCTACGTTCGGGGCGTGCCGCCGATCCCCGACCCGTCCGGTCGACCGCTCGCCGCCTCTCCGGGGGGCCTGGGCGGTCTGGTCGCCCTGCTGGTCGCCGCCGGGCTCCTCGCCTGTGGTCCCTCCGTGCGTCCCGACTTCCGCGAGACCACACCACCGCCGCGTCGCGACATCACCCAGGAGTCGGTGTGCCTGATCGGGTTCTCGCTGGCCGCGCCCTCCGCGGTCGTGTCGGTGGTGTCGCCGGGCGCGCGGGCCGCGGGCCTCGAGCCGGGGGACGAGCTCCTCTCGGTGGCGGGAGGCACGGTCCGCGCGGAGCCCGATCTCCCGCCCCGGCTCTGGGGGCTGGCCGCGGGAGCACGGGTGCCGGTGTCGGTGCGACGGGGGCTGGAGGTCGTCCACCTCGAGCTGGTCTGTCAGGACTACCGCGACTTCGTCCGAACCCGGGGAGAGCTCGCCCGGGCCTCGCGGGAAGGCGATTGGGACGCCTGCATCGAGGCCAGCCATCGTGCCGAGCGGCTCGAGGGGCCGAGCGCCTATCTGGCGGCCGTGCGCGCACGCTGCGCCGAAGGCCGCCGACTCCGCGCCGGACGTCCGCCTGGCCGGGACGACGCCGAACGGCGCTTCGAGATCGTCCGGCGGCGCATCGCCGAGGCGCGCCACTCCCCGGGCGATCTCGAGCGAATCGCCCCGGCCGTCCGGGCGTCGGCCCGGGATCTCGCGCGCGAGGGTCATGCCGACCTCGCCGAGCGACTGCTCGGTGCACTCGACGCCGACGACGAGCCCGACGATCAGTCGTCGATGCGAAGCGGGGCGCGGTACTTGCGG
>CAYYUT010000117.1:1630-2527 GCA_964474935.1 uncultured Spirochaetales bacterium | reverse complement strand
CCCGAGCAGCCGGGGTCGTGGCGAGGGGGGGGGCGGAACTGGCGCCGCGCGGCCCGGGGGCCCCGCGGCACCAACACGCGGGGGCTCCGGTGCTCCACGTCCGATCGCTCGAGAATGGGCGAGTACCAGATCTCGGCGGTGACGCGCTCGGGCGTGATGTGGAGCACGCCGTAGCCGTGCTTCGTGAGCTCGGTGTAGGCGTTGTGGGGATTCAGCGCGAGGGTGCTGTTCAGGATCCCGGGGAGCAGATCGGCGATCACCGCATCGCTCAGGCCGAAGCCGCGCATCTGCTCGTCGAAGTTCCCGCGCGAAATGCTGGTGGCGAGCATCTCGAAGCCCACGGCCCCCTCGCCGTCGAGGGGATCGTAGGGGGCGTCGGGATTCGCCGGGTCGTCGACCAGGTCCATCATGACCGAGAAGTGCGAGTCGCCCGAGAGCACGATGTTGTCCACCAGCCCCTCGCTCGCCAGCAGATCGAAGAGCCGGGTACGTGCCTCCGGGAAGCCGTCCCATGTCCCGGTGTCGAAGACGTCCCGGGGAGGCCCTCCGATCAGGGAGGCCAGCACCGAGTTCACCCGGACCGTCCCGAGGAGCTTCTGGTTCCCGATCACCCGCCAGGCCGCCTCCGAGGCGCGGAGCCGATCGGCCAGCCACTCGAACTGCTCGTTGCCCAGGATGCTCATGCCCCCGGTCCCCGGCACCTCGTCCTGGTTCCGGAAGAGCAGCTGGTCCATCAGGAGGGCGTCCACCAGGTCGCCGAAGGCGAGGTGTCGGAAGATGATCTCGTCGCGGCCCCGCAAAGCCGGCCCGGCGGCCACCGGCCCCCGGATACAATTACCCACACCAAACCCCAAGACCCCCCCCACCCTGATAGGGATACCCCAGATCACGTACATG
>CAYYUT010000117.1:0-1620 GCA_964474935.1 uncultured Spirochaetales bacterium | reverse complement strand
CCCCCCGGGCCGGCTCGGGGGGGCTGGCCGACCTCCTGCCCCGCGCCCCCCGCCCGGCCCGCCCCGGCGGCCTCCGGCCCACGGATCGCATTCCACTCGCGAAACGCCTGGACCCCGCCCTCCGTGATCGGGTTGCCGCGGTTCACGTCGTGGTTGTCCCAGAGCATGAACCATGGATGCATCGCGCGCGCCCAGCGCAGGTCGGGGTCGGCGAGGTGGTACTCGTGGAGATCGCGCCAGTCCGCGAGCGCCTCGGGATCGACCGGGACCGGGTCGGGCACCCGCACGGGCTCGTCTTCGTCGACGAAGTCGTAGACGTAGTCGCCGAGGTGGATCATCAGGTCGAGATCCTCGCGCTCGGCGATGCGACGATAGGCGTTGAAGTAGCCCGAGAAGATGCTGCTGCACGAGGCGACCGCGAAGCGCAGGTGGTCGACGCTTCCCACGGGAGCCGTCCGGGTGCGACCCATCGGAGAACGCTCGCCCGCGCTGGTCTCGAAGCGGTAGTAGTAGGTCGTGCCGGGGGCGAGCCCCGAGACCTCGACCTGCAGCGTGTGCTCGATGCTCGCGTCGGAGAGCGCCGCACCGCTGGCTGCGAGCGCCTCGAACCCGGGGCTCTCGCTCACCATCCAGTCGATCGCGACCTCGTCGACTCCGTCGGGCGGGCTGACGCGGGTCCAGATCACGACGCCGTCGGGATGGGGATCGCCCGAGGCGACGCCGTGGCGGAAGGGCGCGCAGCCGCGGCGCATGCCGTCCGCGAGGTCGGGCTCGGCCGGGAGCGGCACGACCTCGATCCGGCTGGTGTCGCTCTCGCTGCTTCCGTCGCCGCGTTCCGCCGTGAGCGTGAGCACGAGGGTGGTCGGGACCGCGACCGAGGGGGCCCGGAAGCGCACGCTCTGTCCGGCGCTCGCGTCGAGGTACAGGATCGGGACGCCGGCCACGCTCCACGAGATCCGGCGGGTGTCGCCCGACACCGCACCGGTCTGGGTGACCTCGTCGCAGGCCGTCACCGTCTGGGGAGGACCCGCATCGACCGAGTCGGATTCGCACGAGGGGGCGAGGGGGCCGGCGCCCAGCAGGGCGCCGAGGACGACGAAGCGCAGCCATCGGCTCGGGCGCACACTCGGGAGGGAGGGGGGACGGGACAACGGCAGCTCCTTTGCAGTCGCAACGAGAGATCCGCCGCTCGGGACCGCGGCCCCTCCACGACCCCTCCATTGTAGACGCTCGCGACGCGGCTGGGCTCGGGCTCCGTCGAGGAGGCGTGACACAAAAGGACGCTCCCGCCCACCTACCACGAGCCGATGTTGCCGCGATCCCGAGCCGTCGTTTCCATCCTGTGGCTCCTCGCATTCGCGGGGGCCCTGCCCGGGGTCGCCCGTGCCAGCCTGATCGGCCGTCCGGTGACTGTCACCAATCGCTTCGAGGGCTTCGTCTTCGATGGCCCCACCGAGGTCGAAGTGAGCGCCGAGAAGGTCGAGCTCTTCGATTTCGGCGGCGACTGGGACATCGACTTCGACGCCGACGGCTTCACCATGACCTTCCGCGGCGCCGACGAACCGATCGTGGCCGACGATACCTACGAGTTCTCGGGGCTGGGCTGGGGGGACGGTTCCC
>CAYYUT010000116.1:0-8631 GCA_964474935.1 uncultured Spirochaetales bacterium | reverse complement strand
GCTCGTGCTCCACCAGCTCCGGGATGCCCGAGATCGCGGGAGCCACCACCGGAACGCCGAGCGCCATCGCCTCCATCAGGACGACCGGCAGGCCCTCGACGAAGCTCGAGAGAGCGAGGACATCGGCCGAGGCGATCGTGCCGAGGGTCTCGTCTTCGGGCAGCGCGCCGGTGAGCACGACCCGGTCTTCGATCGCCAGGGCGCACACGCGTGCCTCGATCCGGGCGCGGTCCTCGCCGTCGCCCACCAGGACGAGCTCGCCGTCGATGGACTGGTCGGCAAGCGTGGCGAATGCCTCGACGAGTCCGATCTGGGCCTTCTCGGGAACGAGTCGGCCGACACACACGATTCGCGGCCTGGATTTCGTCCGACGTTCCGGGGGCGCCGGAAGCGCGCTCAGGTCGATCCCGCAGCGGACGACCAGGGTCTTGCTCCACTGGTCCGGCGGGCAGAGCCGCATCGTCTGTGCGCGCCCGTAGTACGACACGCAGGCCACGAACTCCGCGGCGCGGACCTTCTCGGGAAGCAACAGCACGAAGGGGTGATCGAAGTCCGCCTTGGCACCGTGGACCGTGAAGCTCACCGGAATCCCCGCGAACTCCGCCGCCAGCATGCCCACCGTGCCCCCCGCGTTGGCGAAGTGGACGTGGAGATGGCGTACTCCGTGGGCTTCGAGCAGGCGTGCGAGCATCACCGCTTCGACGAAGTAGAAGCATGCCCAGAGGAGCGATCGAACTCCCGGGCCCCGATGGCGCATGGCGGCGAGAGCCAGCCGGAGATAGCGGAGGGGGCTCTGCCAGAGCGCCCGGAGATGGGTCGTCGCGATCGAGGTCGGCGGGCTTGGCAGCACGTAGGAGGTGCGGGCGGCCTCCTCGCGGTCGGCTCGATGGCGGAGGCTCTCGAGGTCGGGGCGTCGGATGCCGAACGTCTCGACGCGCAGGCCGCGACGGCGCAACGCCGCGACCTCGCGACGAATGAATGTGTGGGAGACCGCGGGATAGGCACTCGCCAGGTAGCCCACCGGCCGGACGTCGTTGCTCTGTGCCGGCCCCTCATTCATTCCGGGTGAGCTCCTGCTTCACCGGTGCGCCGTGGCGCTGTAGCACCGACAGGTTCTCTTCGGTATCGCGCAGCACCAGATCGAAGTTCTCCTCGATCACGGGGTACTTGAGCCAGACCTCGATACCGACCCAATCGACCAGATACTGGATGTCGCGCTGCACGACGTACTCCGGGATGCGTCGGGCCATGCGTGCTTCGAGCGCTTCAGGGTTGACCTTGCCGTCGAGGTTGATGGTCCGATCGTGGAAGAATCCGAGGGTGCCCGTCTGGACCGCTCCGACCCAGGTCTGCTCCGGAACGTGTTGCGAGACCCACTCGACCACCTGGAAGTGGGCATGGTCTGCGCCGCGGAGGTAGATCCGGACATTCAGTGCGACGAGCAGCAGCGCGGCGAGCGCGGCGCCCGCGACCGCCACTGCAGGCGCGCGGCCCGGGGTTCGGAGCGCCGGCAGGCGGCGGACCGCGATCCCGGTGGCGGTCAGCAGGATCGGAGCCGCCAGCGGGAAGAAGTAGCGGGACATGAAGTGGCCGGCTCCGAACACGAGCCCGTAGAAGAGGCTCAGGCCGAGACCGTAGGCCGCGATCGTGTACAGGAGCGAGCGCCGCTGGCCGTCCTGGCTGGCCGTGTCCCGCAGCGCCCAGGCGACGGTGACGGCAACGATCAGGCTGGTGACGAGCGCGACGCCCGGATTCGTCTCCAGCCGTTCGGGAACGAGCCCGACCACCGTGAGGTACTCGAAGAGGGTCGGGCCCAGGAGCCCGAGATTCTCGCCGATCACGATGCCGTGCGACTCGGCGCGGCCGCTGAGCGGCATCAGGTGGCCGAACTGTAGCAGGTTGTTGACGAGCCAGGGGGATGCGGGCAGCACCATCGTCACCGCCGAGCAGCCGAGCTGGACCACCCGGTGCGTGACCCGTACCTGCGCACTCGCTCCGACTCCCAGCAGATGCACGAACCCCAGACTGCACGCGAGGAGCACGCCGTCGTTGCGGGCCCAGAAGGCGAAGCCGAGAAGCAGGCCGAGCAGCGTCCAGCCCCCGAGGTCGACGCCCCCATGCGGCGCCCGCTCGAGACGCGTCAGGAACACCGAGAGTACGAGCAGGACGCTCGCGGCATAGAGACCGGTCTCGAGACAGTTCATCGTGTGTACGACGGCGAGCGGGCTCGCGAACCAGACCGCTGCGCACAGAGCGGCCGCGGCCCGGCCACCGCGCTCGTCTCCGACGTGTCGCAGCGCGAGCCGATGGAGCAGGAAGGCGCCCCAGGCCGCGATCACCACCTGGATCAGGAGGATCATCGCCACGGCGGGTACGCGCTCGCCTCCCGTCAGCCAGAAGGGAAGCGCAAACAGGTACGTCGCCAGAGGCTGCGTCCCGTTCGAGGCGATCGTGCCCGCCGCGATGCTCATCCCGTTGCCGAGCCCGATGTTGCGCGCGAGCGTCAGCATCAGGTAGCCGTCCTCGGTCGGGAACTGGCGGAGCAGTCGGCCGCCCGCGTCGAGGAGGGGGACCAGACGGGCGAGGAGCCCCAGGCCGAGCAGGCATCCTGACACCACGAGCCAGCTACGAGCCTTCATCGCGACTCCGTCCTTCCCTCCGACCTCGGTTCCGGTAGCATTTTTCCCTCAAGCCGACAGGGCAGCGCAGCGAACCCAAGCGAGATCGGCGCATGCGATGCGGGCCAGAGGCGGCTCGTCCGAGGCCTGGAGAACGTTTCGATGGGAAATGCGCTCGTTCCCGTGATCATGATCCTCTGGGTGCCGATCACGCTCCTGCTCTTCTCGCGGTTTTCGGCCAGACTGGCGAGTCTCGTGAGCCTGCTCGGGGCGTGCCTCTTCCTGCCCGCCGGCTACGCCTTCGATCTCCGGGGAATGCCTCCTCTGGACCGCGAGGTCCTCGCATCGTTGGCGATGGTCATCGGCGTTCTCGTGTACCACTCAAGGCTTCCGAATCGCCGCCCGCCGCTGCAAGGCGCGGAGATCCTCGTGTTGATGATGGCGCTCGGGGCTTTCGGGACGGCGCTCACGAACGACGATCCGGTCGACATCGGCACCCGGATCCTGCCGGGCCTGCGGGTCTGGGACGGCGTGTCGATGACGGCCGACGCCGTCCTCACCTTCGCCGTTCCCTTCTACCTCGGTCGGCTCGTCTTCCGGCAGCCTAGAGACCTCGAGCTCCAGCTGTGGGCCCTTGTGGTTGCGGGCATCGGCTACTCGCTGTTCATCGGATGGGAGGCTCGCATGAGCCCCCATCTGCACTATCACCTGTACGGCTACCAGCCCGGCGCCTTCGGCCAGTCGAAACGGGGCTCCTGGTTCGGTTGGCGCCCGATGGCCTTCGTCGGCCACGGCCTGCAGCTCGCCGTCTTCGTCGTGACCACCGCCCTCGCCGCAACGACGCTCTGGCGGGCGCGCCGTCGCAAGTACGGTCTCCCGCTGGGGCCGGTGATGGGATACCTCTGCTTCATCGTCGCGCTCTGCAGCAGCCTGGCCGCCCTGGTCTACACGCTCGTGGTGGTGCCATTGATCGCCCTGTCGAGCCGCGGCTCCCAGCGCACCGTCCTGCTCGTGCTGAGCTTCCTGGTGCTCGCGTACCCTTCGCTGCGGGGCTCCGACGCCTTTCCCACCCAGGCGCTCGCCGATGCGGCCAGCGCCTACGCTTCCCCGGAACGAGCCGAGTCGCTCCAGTTCCGATTCGACAACGAGGACATCCTGCTCGAGCGGGCCCGCCAGCGCATCGCGTTCGGCTGGGGCGCCTTCGGTCGCGATCGGGTCTTCGACCCGCTCACCGGAATCGACCTGTCGGTGACCGACGGATTCTGGATCATCGCGCTCGGGCAGCGCGGCGTGGTGGGTCTCGCGGCCGCATTCGGAATGCTCCTCTACCCGGTGATCCTCGCCTGCCTGAGATCGCGGAGCGGTCTCCGGCCGGTCGACGCGACGCTCGTTCTCGGCACCGCCTGGATCGTATGCGTGAGCGCCGTCGACCTTCTCCCGAATGGTTTCCTGAACGCCCGGACCGTCTTTTTCGCGGGGGCGCTCCACGGAGCGCTCCAGGGAGCCCGCCAGCCCGTCCGGCGGCGCCCCGCGCGGCAGGTTGCCAATGCGCCGACCTCAGCGCACGTACCGGTCGGCCACCGCGCGCATGCGGGCCGCGGCGGCGCGCTCGGCGGCGCGTAGACCGAGGCGGCTCGCGATGGCCCGCGTCAGGACGTCGCGCGCGCCGTAGCGTCGGATGCGGAAGCGTAGAGCGCCCAGCCGGTCGCGAAGCGCCAGGGTCGCGCGGCGCAGCAGGCCCGGCTCGATCGGCGCCAGGCCGCTCGAGACGTATCCGCGGTCGGCCAGCAGCGTGCCGACGCGGCGTTCGACCAGACGTATCTCGGTCGGACTCAGACGCGACTGCCAGCGCGACGCCAGCTTCGCGTCCGGGGCCTCGTAGGTCGTGTCCTCGTCGTAGCGGATCATGGCCTCGTCGAACGGCACACCGAGGAACGCGCAGACCCGTTCGAGCTCGCGTACCGGCTCGGCAACCAACGCCTCGTATCGGACCGCCATGCGGGAGGCCTCCGGGACCCGCGCGCAGAGCCGGTCCCAGCTCTCTTCCGCTTCGACCCAGCGCGCCGCACCGTGCCAGACCGTACCGGCCCAGCCCATGCCGACGACCGAGGAGGCGACATCGCGTGGATCACGCAGCAGATGCACGAAGCGTGCTTCGGGCCAGAAGTGGAGCAGACGGTCGAAACCCACATGGACCGCCATCCCGACGAGCGGACGGTCACCCTGGCGCTGTCGCAGGAAGCTCTCGACGAGCTGCGGGTAGTCGAGCTCCGGATCGATCTCGAGACCCGAGCGTCGGAAGCTCCCGTGCTCGGCGAGCCGAGCGTAGTAGTCCTCGAGCGGCGGCCAGGTGCCAGCCGCGGTGACCCACTCCACCGCGAAGTCGAACTCGTGCGGAACCCGGATGGATGGGTGGTGGTCGAGCATCAGGCGCAGCAGGGTCGTCCCGGAGCGCTGAGCGCCGACGACGAAGAAGGGCGCCGGAAGCTGGCCCGGACTCACGCGATCCGCCGGCTGATGCCGCGGCGCCGGGTGTGCGACGCAGCAGCGAGCACGCAGAGCTCGAGCTCCGTCCGGGAGAGGATCCAGCCTCGCATGCGGACGATGGTCTCCGTCGCGAAATCGCGTCGCACCTGCGCGCGCAGGGACGCAGGCGTCGGCGCGGCGCCCGAGAGCGCCTCACGGATACGCTTCGCGGCAGATCGAGCGGTCGCCTCGTCGATCGATCGACGCCCCGTCCAGGCGCGGGCGAGACGGGTCGCACTGGCCGGGTCGCCCACGAGCTCCCTTGCGACGTCGGCAAGCGTGTCGTCGATGGCTCCCGCCTCTCCGCCCGCGCAGCCCCGTGAGAGACCGAGACACGACAGGCACAGTCCGCGGAGACCGGCCCCCAGGAATCGTCGGCGGGTCCAGCGGGTCACGACAACGCTCCGCCGAGATGGGCGCCGAGGCGGGCGGCGAGCGCGACGAGGGTGAGGGTGGGGTTGGCGTAGCCGCAGGTCGGGAAGACCGAGCTCCCGGCGACGTAGAGATTCTCGATGCCGTGGACGCGGCCGTCGGGATCGACGACGCCCTGCTCCGGATCGACGTGCATCCGGGTCGTTCCCATGTGGTGGTTGCCTCCGAAGATCCGACGCCCCCAGGTCTCTCGGCCATCGCCCTCCGGGAAGAAGACTCGGCCGAGGCCCGCGCGTCCGACCTCGCGTCCGAGAAGCTCGTGCGCACGCCGGACGGTGCGGAGATCGCCGTCCGACAGGCGCCATGCGAGACGGGGCCGGGGCAGGCCGAACGCGTCGGTATCGTCCCCGAGCGTCAGCCGGCTCTCGGGGTTCGGCGCCTGCTCGCTCCGTACGAAGACCTTGAACATCCGGCCCTCCTCGCGCGATCCGGTCGCGCGCGACCACGCTGCCACCGCGACGTCGTCGAGATCGAGCAGTACCCGGCCGAGCTTGTCGACCAGGTCGTCCGGCAGCTCGCCTTCCGACAGGCGGTTGGCCAGGAGCTTCAAGTGGACCACTCCTGCGGAGTTCTCTGCTTCGAGCGCACTGGCACTCCGACGCGCGGTGGGCGCGAGCGTGATGCTCAGGTTCTGGAGCTGCTCGCTCCGGAGCGTCTCTTCGCTCGCCGTCAGGAGCCCTTCGAAGCCACCCGCATCTGTGACATGGTGCCCGTAGTAGCCGGCCGCGAGCTCCGGATCGGAGGGCAGGAAGAATCCGTCGACGAGATGGGGGTGCTCGGTGAAGAAGCGTCCGACGAGATCGTGCTGGTTGCCGATGCCTTCGGGGTGCATTCGTGAGCGCGACGCGAGCAACAGGCGCGGGTTCTCGATGCCGCCCGCCGCGAGCACGAAGGCCCTCGCCGTCACGCTGCCGCGCCGTCCGCCCGGAGCGCGCACCTCGACCTGCCGTACCCGATCACCCTGCGGGTGGGTCTCGATGCGTACGACGTTGGCGTGGAGCACCGTGTGGATCGCGTCCGACTCGACCACGCGATCTCGGTAGGCGAAGCCGAACCGGGTGGGCGGGCTGCGTTGGAAGACCCCGTCGACCAGCGCCGCGCTCTCGAGCGGGAGACCCGCTCGGCCCGATGCCTCCTGCCAGAAGCCTGCGTCCCAGGCTTCCGGGCGCAGTTCGCACAGTCGGCTCGCCTCGCGATAGTACGGCTCGAGTTCGGCCGGTCCGAAGGGCCAGCCGCTGTGGGGGATCCAGCTGCGTTCCTCGAAATCGATCGGGTCGAGGGGACGGCAGTATCCGACCCAGTGATTCGTGGTCCCGCCGAACATCCGCAAGCGGCAGGCGTCGAGCGGGAAGTAGGGGTGTCCGACGTTCTCGCCCCGGTAGAGTGCCTGGATCTGCTCTTCGAAGCCGAAGTGGCCGCCTTCGACGAGCACGACTGCGAGCCCGGCGTCGGCGAGCAGGGGCGCGAGCGTGATCCCTGCGGCGCCGGCGCCCACGATACAGACGTCCGCCTCGAGATCGGTCGTGCGTTCCCATTCGGCGGCGTCACTCAGCAATGGGTGTCGAACCTCGGACCCGGTTGCGCGTTGCGCTCCGAAGATCGAACCGTAGCCCGCCCCGCGCGGGCATGCCGCGCGGCCTCGTGCGGGAAACGAGGCGGGCCCGTCCAGATTCCTGGACGGGCCCGCGATGGCCCGGCGGGCAGGCAAGCGCTGTCTGGGCTCAGCGGGCCGAGACTCCCGGGAGCAGGATCGGCGGCGCCGGCGGCGGGATCGGTGCATCGTCCGAGGCGGTCGGCTCGCTGATGACCTCGAAGTTGTCCCACTGCTTCCCGCCTGCGCGTCCGCTCCAGACGCCGACCGTGCCCGAGAACGGAAGATCGGCGTTCGTGTGGACGCACCGGGCCTGCCAGTCCGTGGGCTCGGTCGTCTCGCTCGGCCACACCTTGGCCTGGAGCGAGGTCTCGTTGTCTCCCGGCTCCACCCGGAAGCGGATGCGGTACCAGACGTCCGCCTCGACGATCACACCCGTGGTCTTGACGGGGCAGCTGATGGCGCCGTTGTCGAGCCAGGGGTTCGGATGCCCGTGGATCTCGAACTCACCGGTCCGCCAGCTGGTCAGTACCGCGTAGTAGCTGTCCTCGTTCGGGTAGCGGCTGTGGCTCGTGACGCCGATCCGTGCGTTGGCGTCGTCGACCCGCACCAACGCCATCAGCTCGTACGCACCCCAGGTGCCGCTCTCCATCCCGACGAAATGGGAGTGGATGTCCGACTGCGTCGAGCGTGTCTCGAGGACACGGTTGTCGTCGGGGAGCGTCACCACCGCGAACAGGTCGTCCTGCTCGTTCATCGAGTTTCCGGCCGCCGTGTCCAGCCAGTCGGGAACGAAGGCCCCGAGCGCGCTCGCCTGGAAGTCCTCGAACCAGACCGTGTTCGGGTCTTCGCCGATGGGAAGATCGAGCCCGCCGCCACCGCTACCGCCACCGCCCGGCGTGGGGGCCGGGTCGCTCGTGGGGTCGGGGTCGGCCGACGGACCGGGATCGGGATCCGTGATCGGGTCGGGATCGCTCGTGGGGTCGGGATCGGGCGTCGGATCCGGGTCCGTCGTCGGGTCGGGGTCCTCCACGACGAAGGCATCACGGACGCGCTCGTTCGACAACGGACTGGTGCGATCCGCGTCGTAGGCGCTGATCGCCACGAAGAGCGGCGCGTCGTCCGCCACCGTCAGCTCGTAGCTGAAGCTCCCATCCGGCGCTCGCGTCGGAAGACCGACGTCGACGACCTGGTCGTAACTGCCCGAGGATTCGCCGTGGTGGATCTTGAAGCCCGAGACCTCGTTCGGCGTCGGGTGCTCCCACACGAGCTGTTCCACGCGCGCCTCGGCGGTGCTCGCGATGCCGCAAGCCACGATGCTCGCGAGGGCGCGCCGCATCGACCTGGTGGGGTGCTGGTGTCTGCTTCGCATGAATCGGTCGCTCCCGGCCGCGCGCAGGTTGCGCGCGGACTCAGCCGCACAGTTCAGCATGTCCATCGGACGAAGCGGCGTCTGCCGGTGTG
>CAYYUT010000115.1:0-8638 GCA_964474935.1 uncultured Spirochaetales bacterium | reverse complement strand
TCCTGGGTCGCGAGCACGTCCTCGAAGCCTTCGGGCAGCGCCCCCATCCGCTGCTTGTGCCGCAGGTAGGCGCGGACCTTGCCCGAGAAGTAGCTGTGCTCCCAAGAGAAGAGTCGGTAGGTGGACATGGGAGGAGGATACTCGGATGGTGTCGCGAACGTCAGCCCGTGTCGGCCAGCTCTTCGTGCACCGACGCCGCCCGGGACCTCACGCGACGACGCGATAGCGGAGCGTCTCGCCGCCCAGGAAGATCCGGAGAGCCGACGAGCCCTCGCCCTCCGATTCGGGCGGCGACCACGCCTCCGCGATCAGGCGCACCCGACCCGCGTTGCGTGGCAGTCCATAGAAGGCCGCGCCGAAGTGGCTGGCGAAGCCCTCGAGCCGCTCGAGCGCTCCGACCGAGGCGAAGGCCTCGGCATAGGCCTCGAGCGCGACGGGCGCACTGTAGATCCCCGCGCAGCCGCAATCGGACTCCTTGGCGGCTCGCGTGTGGGGCGCGCTGTCGGTTCCGAGGAAGAAGCTCGGGTCGCCGGAGGTCGCCGCCGCGAGCAACGCGCGCCGGTCGCGCTCGCGCTTCGGCACGGGCAGACAATAGGCGTGGGGCCGCAGGCCGCCCGCAAACATCGCGTTGCGGTTGAGCAGCAGATGCTGAGGCGTGATGGTCGCCGCGACCCGCGCCGGCGCGTCGCGCACGAACTCCGCCGCGACGTGGGTCGTGATGTGCTCGAAGACGACACGCAATGCGGGGTATCGGTCGATGACCTTCGAGAGGGTCTGCTCGAGATAGACCTGCTCGCGGTCGAACACGTCGCAGTCGGGGGACGTCGTCTCGCCGTGGACGAGCAATGGCAGGCCCGAGCCAGCGAGCGCCTCCAGCACGGCCCCCCGCCTGGCGAGATCGGACACTCCCTCCGAGGAATGGGTGGTCGCGCCACGCGGATAGACCTTGACCCCGGCGATGTGCGCCGACTTCGCCGCGGCCTCGATCTCGGATACAGGAGTCTCGTCGGTCAGGTAGAGCGTCATCAGTGGCTCGAAATCCGCGCCCGCGGGACAGGCGGCGAGGATACGCCCGCGGTAGGCCAGCGCGCGCTCGACCGTCGTGACCGCGGGCACGAGGTTCGGCATCACGATCGCGCGGCCGAAGCGGCGCGCCGTCGACCCGATCACCCGCTCGAGCAGGGCGCCGTCACGCAGGTGAAGATGCCAGTCGTCGGGCCGCGTGATCTCGAGCGAGGCAGGCAGGCTTCGAGTCGCATCCACTGGGTCCACCCCGTCGATCGGACTCCTCGCCGAGCCGCGCTTCGCTCCATCCCGCTCGCGGCACGGCGAAGCGCGCCCATCGATGGGTTGGCACGCGCCGCCTGGATCCCGGCCACTGGACGCCGGGAGTCGCTTCGCAGCTGCGGCTCGGGGCATCTCTGGCGACGAGTCGCAGCTGGCGGCGAGTCGCAGGGTTCCATTCACCAGACCGAGGCCGAGTCCTCGTCCGAGGGCTGCATCCTAGGCCGATGTCAGCCAACCCCGCCACGCCATCCCGACGTAGAAAGTCTCGGGCTCGCGGAAGCCGGCCTCGTCGAGAAGAGCTTCGTTGCGTTCGGCCGGCACCAGACCCGGGTGCGACCGGAGCGCGGCCCTGGCGCGCGCGACGGTCTCGGCCTCCACACCCGAAGCGACCGCGTAGGCGGCATACCGATCGAGGCGGCGCTCGAAGTCGGGGGCCGAACGGTCGAGGCACTGGTCGACCAGCACGAACGGCGCGCCCGGCCGGAGGCGTCGATGGATCTCGCGGAGAGTGGTGCCTTTCGTTCCGTCGTCCGTGAGGAGGCCGAGCACGAGGACACAGGTGGCGGCGTCGAACGGACCCGGAGGTGCGTCTTCGACGGTGCCTTCGACGAGCTCCACGCGCTCGCCGAGATCGGAACCAATCACCTTCCGGGCGAGCTCGATCATCGGAGGCGCCGGGTCGACCCCGACGAAGCGGAACGCCGGATTCGCGCTCGCCAGGGCACGCGTGTCGAGCCCTCCTCCCGCGCCCACGACCAGCACGCGGGCATCGCGGGGTGCGCTCTCGCGGAGCAGCACCCCGATCATCTGCAGCACGCCGGCATGGCCCGGCACGAAAGCCGGCGGCCCTTGATGCACGTAGCGATCCACGAAAACGGCATCCTCGAAGTGCTGTCGGAAGCCACTCACGGTGACGTTCCTTTCTCGCCCGCTGCGCCCGGGACGGCAGGCGACGCGTCTCCTGCCCCCCCATCGTCCGTCGCGGGAACGGAGCCCAGGCGTGTCGGCGACGCAGCCGACTCCATCTGCCGTGCGACGGCCGCGATCCGATCCCCTGCGCGCTGCGCACCCGAGAGGTTCCTCGAGACGGGACCGATCTCGAGCTCCGCGAGTGGCCCGGTCACGAACAGCCGCGGATGCCAACGCAGCCCCCGGTCGACGATCGGATAGCCACAGGCGGCGCAGGGAAGCTGGAGCGCATCGACCGCTTCATCGAGCCACGCTCCGCCCGGACGATGGGCGGGGAAGCCCGTTGCGAGCAGGACGCTTTCCGTACGCACCCTGCGTCCCTCGAGCTCGAGCGAGACCTGGCGGTCGGAGAGGCACGCCGACAGGACCTCGGTGTCCTCGACGAGCTCGATCGTTCCGTCCGCGGCGGCGACACGCAGGGCCGCGTGCACCTCGGGCGTCATCGACCCGCGATGCCGCGCGGCTCGAATCTGGCGTCGACGCTCGTCGGGATCGTTCAGCCGAGCGAACCCGCTCATCTTCTTGGGCCCCTGCCCACCCGGGTCGCTGTCGAACTGTCGGACTCGGACCGGGTGCCGCGAGATCAGGAGCACCCGGCGTCCCGCGCGCGCCAGGCGGAGCGCGACCTGGGCTCCCGAGAGGCCTGCCCCGATCACGGCGATGGACCGTTCGTTCGCGTCGTCCACCAGATCGAAGCCGGGATCGAACACGTGCCGGATGCGGTCGACGGGTGCCGCTTCCGTCGCCTCGGCCGAGGCCGCGACGGCGCGCCGCGCCCAGACGGGCCAATCGGGCTCGCGCGGAGCGCCGATGGCCAGGATCACGTGCCGCGCATGGATGTCTCCACTGCGCCCGCCATCGGCCAGATCCTCGAAACGCACCCGCGCCCGGTCGGTCGCCATGTCGAGCCCGGTCGCGCGCCCCCGGATGTGGAGCGCCTCGAGCCCGTGCCGCTCGATCACGTCCTCGCAATGGAGGTCGAAGAGCTCGAGCGCGGGCCGTGAATAGGGACGCGTGAAGGGTTTCTTGACGCCTCGACCCCGGCCATGGGCGAACCGCGAGAGCGAAGCCGAGGCGAGGGCGATGTGGTGGACGGCAGGCGAGCGCAAATAGGTCATCCCGGTGTTGCGGGTCGATCGGCGCCATCGAGCCAGCAGGCGCTCCTCGTCGTCCAGGATGCGGACGGCGTCGCGAGGAACGCCCGCCTCCCCGATCAGCCGAAGCGCGGCGTGGACGCCGTGAGGACCGCCACCGATCACAAGCCAGCCGAGCATCAGTGCAGCTTCGTCCCCGGCGTCGAGAGAGGCTCCACGCCTTCCACCCGCGCCGCGCTCGCCGCATCGTCGAGCGCGTCGTCGGCGACCAGACAGGCATCGAGACTCGCGCACAGGTGATCGGCGTCGAGGTCCACGCCGACGAAGACGAGCTCCTGACAGCGATCGCCGAAGCGCGGATGCCACCGCGCGAGCAGCCGCTGGCGCTGCGTGGGGCACGTGGGCCAGGCGGCCTCTCCGCAGCTCGCCCACCACGGACCCGTCGGGAAGAGGCGGTGGACGGAACCCGCGCACGAGTAGCCGACGCTCTGGTCGGGCTCGTTGGCGAGCCAGACATGGCCCTTGCCGCGCACGATCCCCGCCGGCGGCTGCGCCAGCCAGTTGTCCAGGCGAGTCGGATCGAAGGGACGCACGCGGCGGTAGACGTGGAGGCCCGATCCTGGTGTCGGATCGCTGTCGCCCCGCAGCACCTCGAGCCACGGCGGCACGATCGGTGCGGATGCGCCCGCGGCGGATCCGACCCGGTCGGATCGGTGTCCCTGCCCGGCCTCTCCGCGTCGTCCGTGGCCACCCCGATCGTCGGCGCGGGGCGCGACGACGAGGCGCGTCAGGTCGACGGACGATCTGCCGTCGAGCGCGATGCGGGAGGCCCCGGGGTTCAGCACCGCGAGGCAGCGGGAGAGTCGATCGGGGAGAGCAGCCGCACCGACGAGCACGAGATGTGTCGACGATTCGATCTGCCCGACCACGATGTCGGCGACGGTGCGTCTGTCGAAGAAGGACCGACCCCAGCCGTGCCGGGCGAGCGGGGCAGGCGACGCCAGATGTTCGACCAGTCGGTCGACGTCGACGAACGTCGAGACCCCCGCGACATGCGCGGGACGGCCGAAGCGACCTGCCAGGAAGTCGGACCCCATCCAGCTCTCGACGACCTGCGAAGGCTCGACGAAGGGCGGAAGCACGACGCCGATCCGGTTCGCGTCTCCGACGGCGCCTTCGGCGAGGGCATCGAGCGGCACCACCGGCATCACGTCGCGAGCCCGCTCGAAACCCCATCGAACCGTCTGGGTCGGCAGGCCCGCGAGCAAGTGCACGCCCAGGGAAGGATGACGACGAGGGCTCGCGTCGGGAACGTCGGATTGCGCCACCGTCGCATCCCTCGTGCCGTCACCCATCACGGACATCCTCCCCCAAGCCCCAGGCCGCGACCCGATGCGATCCCGTCATCCATCGCTCTGCCACGATCGACGTCGGCGTGCGCCCGCTGGCAGGCCGCGCAGGTCTCGCGCGCGGTTCGGCGAGCACGAGACGAGCGCACGACCCGGTTCTCCAGGGAACCGCGTCGCGAGCCCTCTGCGCCCGAGGAACCGAGCGCCCGCAGGGGTCGACGGGCGATGGCCGAGTGCCCTCGGAGGAACCGCATCGCCTCACCGCCCCTCGGACTCGATCGGGTGGGGCCTCCCACTCCTGTTCCCCCCGGACGGCGCCGGCGCACGTCCGTGCCTCGGACGGAGAGTGCCGATCGACGCCCTTCGGTTCCCGGGCGCGCGCGGCGGGCCTCGCCCGTCGAACCTGGGCCTCCCGACACGACCGACGATCGGGTCCACGGAGCGAAACCCACGAGCCCCGTCTCGGTGTGGGTGAGCAGGACCGGTGGTGCCGGACCGCCGGATCGTTCGAGCCGCTCTCCGCTGCCTGGTTCCTGGGAACTGGATGGGCACGATCGGCACTCCTTCGGATCGGCGCGGATCGCGATCTGGACCACCCGCTGCCCGATCGTTCTCCGATGGGATCGCGGGCGGCCTCGCCCCATGGGCCGACGCAGCGGGTTGAGCGACCGAGCCGATTCACGGCGTCTCGGCGCCCGACCTTCCCCCTGGCCGGGACGGG
Organism: uncultured Spirochaetales bacterium; assembly: GCA_964474935.1. GTDB lineage: Bacteria > Myxococcota_A > UBA9160 > UBA9160 > JAFDDA01 > CAYYUT01. Next base: position 3,218 of record CAYYUT010000115.1, on the reverse strand, counting down.
ACGGCCCGCCTCGCTCGTCGTCGGCACGCTCGTGATCGGCCGGCATGGCAGGAGCTTTCACTGGATGCTGCTCTGAGCGATCCTTCCCGCATCCACTCTGGCCCTCGGACTCGGCGGCTGACAGCCCGCGATCCCGGTCGGCCGCGACACAGGAGAATCCCGAGATGAACCCCTTCAACCTCGACCCCATGGGAACGACCACCGTCGGCGAAGGCAGCACGGCCGGACTCGCCCAGCACGTGCGCGCTCACGGCAGCCGCGCCTTCGTCGTGAGCGACTCCGGCCTGCGCGCTGCGGGTGTCCTCGACACCGTGACGGGCGCGCTCACCAGTGCGGATCTCGAGTGGACCGCGTTCGTCGACGTCGCCCCGAATCCGACCGACACCAACGTCGCCGCCGGGGTGGCGGCGCTGCGGGTGTTCGGCACCGAGGATGTCGTGATGGTGCTAGTCGGAGGAGGGTCGGTCATGGACTGCGGCAAGTACATCGCCATGGCCGCACCGTCGGGAATCGACGATCTCGCGCTGGCCTTCTCGCCCGATCTCGACGCCTCGGACCGGATCGACTTCTCCACCCTGGCCCCAGCCGCACGGGCCAGCGCACCCTGCGTACCCACGATCGCCGTGCCGACGACCTCGGGCACGGCGTCCGAAACCAATGGCGGGGGGCTGATCACGCGGACCAGGGATCACCGCAAGCTCACCTTCACCCACCCGGACGTGAAGCCTCGCGCGGTCGTGCTCGACCCGCTGCTGACCGTCGGCCTTCCGGCCGGAGCCACGGCAGCCTGCGGGATGGACGTCCTGACCCACTCCATCGAGGCCTTCACGTCCACCGCATCCAACCCCTACGCCGACGGCCTCGCCCTGCACGCGATCCGACTCACCGGCCAGTGGCTGCCCCGGGCCGTCACCGACGGCAGCGACATCGAGGCGCGCGCGTCGATGCAGATCGCCGCGCACCTCGCGGGGCGTGCGTTCTCGTCGGGTCCGCTCCTGGGCCTCGTCCACGCCACGGGACACCCCGTCTCGGGCACCTACGGCGCCGCCCATGGACAGACCCTCGCCACCATGCTGCCCCACGTCATGCGCTTCAATCTCGAAGCGGTCGCGGAGCGGTACGCCGACGTCGGCGTCGCCCTCGGCGTGGCTCACGATGCCCGTGCTGCGATCGAAGCGGTCGAGAAGCTCTCTGCGACCGTCGGAACGGACCGTCGATTGAGCGATCTCGGCGCCTCGTCGGCGGACATCGACGCGCTGGCGACCGATGCGCTCCGCGACATGATCATCCTGAACACGCCGCGCTATCCGAACCGCGAGGAAGTACGAGGCCTGTACGAGCTCGCGATGTGACCCGGCGGCCAGAGCCGAAAAGAGATCGGGGCGACGCTCCGCTGGCGAAGACGCCGGTTCCGCCGGCCGTGCTGTGAACGGCGACGCGGATCGCCGACACGGCCGTCCCTGGGCGCCCGGGCCAACCGACCCGGATCTGGAGTTCCCCGGATGGCTTCTCGATCGTGATCGTTGGCCTGGACTCGTTGGCGGGGACGCATGACCCGCGAGCCGGAGGGAACCATGACCGCAGCCCGCACCGCCGCGTACCTGGCCTTTGCAATCATCCTTGCGTCGGGGGAAGTCGCAGCGCAGGACCAGCCGCCGCGCGGCCCCGGCGGAGGCGCCTGCCACGCCGATGTCGTGCGCCTGTGCTCCGACGTGCGCGGGCAGCGCGGCGCCGTGCGACGCTGCCTGGCCGAACACGCCGACGATCTCTCCGAGGAGTGCCGCGCGCAGATCGCACAGCGCGGCGAGCAGGCGCGCAGCGTCGGCAAACGCGTGCGGCAGGTCTGCGCGGCCGAGCTGGCGCGCTTCTGCCCCGACCTTCAGCCCGGGAGAGGCGGCATCATGCGCTGCCTGCGGTCGCACGAGGCGGAGCTCTCCGAGGACTGCCGCACTGCCATTCCGGCTCGCGGACAGGGCGGAGGCGCGCCGCCGGCTCCTTAGCGCCGCGACCGAGCGTTGCTTCGCAACTCGGCTGCCGCTCCAACGGAAGCCGAGAAGGTGCCATGCAGGGCGCTGGCAGCTCGGTGCCGTGCTCGATCCGGTGGAGACGAGGCCCGCAGGCCGGACGGCGACCGGGAACCCGAATGCATCGGGTGGCACCTACGGCATGGGTGGAGTCGAGGCTCCTTCCCACCTCGGTCTCGCCCCCGCAAGGCCCGAGGCAGTGCACCCCGGAACGAACCAGACGAGGAATTCGATGACGTCGAACCAAGAGACCGGTTCCAACGACCTGCGCCTGCCCGTCACGGTCCTGTCGGGCTTCCTCGGGGCCGGAAAGACCACGCTGCTCAACCAGGTGCTCAACAACCGCGAGGGGCGTCGCGTCGCGGTGATCGTGAACGACATGAGCGAGGTCAACATCGACGCGGCGCTCGTCGAGCGCGGCGGGGCGGAGCTCTCTCGGACCGAGGAGAAGCTGGTCGAGATGTCGAACGGCTGCATCTGCTGCACGCTGCGAGACGATCTGCTCGCCGAGGTGTCGCGGCTCGCGCAGGAGAGACGTTTCGACTACCTGCTCATCGAGTCCACCGGGATCTCGGAGCCGATCCCGGTGGCGCAGACCTTCACCTTCGAAGACGAGAATGGTGTGAGCCTGAGCCGGCTCTCGCGCCTCGATACGATGGTGACGGTCGTAGACGCGGCGAGCTTCCTGCGAGACTACAATGCCGCCGAGGCGCTCCAGGACCGCGGCGAGTCATTGGGCGAGGACGACCACCGGACGGTCACCGACCTGCTCATCGACCAGATCGAGTTCGCCGACGTCATCGTGCTCAACAAGCTCGATCTCGTGAGCGAGAAACAGGCCCGCGACGTCGAGGCCATCGTGAGAGCGCTCAACCCCGGCGCGAAGCTCCTCACCACGACGCGTGGGAACGTCCCGCTCGATCACGTTCTCGACACCGGCTTGTTCGACTACGAGAAGGCGGCAAGCTCCGCCGGCTGGATTCGAGAGCTACGAGGTGAGCACACGCCGGAAACCGAAGAGTACGGGATCTCGAGCTTCACCTACCGGACGTCACAGCCCTTCGACGCCGAGAAGCTGTGGGCGTTTCTGCACGACGACGAGAACTGGCGCGGTGTCCTCCGCTCGAAGGGCTTCTTCTGGGTCGCCGCGGATCACCGCGTCGCATACGAGTGGGCCCAGGCGGGCGGCATCAG
>CAYYUT010000114.1:6491-8649 GCA_964474935.1 uncultured Spirochaetales bacterium | reverse complement strand
ATCGACTGCGAGGCCGGTCCGAGCGAGATCCTGATCATCGCCGACCGCACCGCCTCACCGGCCTGGGTGGCGGCCGATCTGCTCTCGCAGGCCGAGCACGACGAGGTGGCCTGCCCCATCCTGATCACCACGGCGAAGGCGCTCGCCACGCGCGTGAACGATCAGGTGGCGAAGCAGCTGAAGACGCTCAAGCGAGCCAAGATCGCCAAGCAGTCGTTGGCCTCGCACGGCGCCATCGTGGTCACCAAGGATCTCGATCAGGCCATCGATCTCGCCAACCGCTACGCGCCCGAGCACCTGGTGCTCGCGGTCGACAAGCCCGACCAGGCCCTCAAGCGGATCGAGAATGCCGGCGCCGTCTTCCTCGGCCACTACACCCCCGAGGCGGTGGGCGACTACCTGGCCGGGCCGAGCCACGTGCTTCCCACCGGCGGGACGGCGCGCTTCTTCTCGCCGCTCGGGGTCGAGGACTTCCTGCGCCGCATGAGCTTCATGCGCTTCGAGCCGCCGAAGCTGCGCGAGCTCGGCGCCGACGTGATCCGGCTGGCCGAGCTCGAGGGCCTGGAAGCGCACGGGCAGGCGGTCGAGCTACGGTTACAGAAAATCCGCCGGGCCCGGCGCGAGCGCGAAGCCGCGCGCGAGGCCGAAGCCGACCTCTAGACGCCGCGAGCGCGCGGCCCCGTGGCCCCAAGGCCCGAAGGCCCCACGACGGTGTGGCCTGCGGGTGATAGGTGGCACCGGCGGATGCCAGGGAGCGGGCCCCACCGGGCCCGGGATCGGGAACGAGAGCATGAGCACCCGACAGGCCAGCGTCTCACGCAAGACGCGCGAGACCGACATCCAGATCGAGCTCGCGCTCGACGGACGCGGCGAGTACCAGGTGGCGACGGGGGTCGCCTTCTTCGACCACATGCTCGAATCGTTCGCGAAGCACGGGCTCTTCGATCTGCGCGTCGCCGCCCGCGGCGATCTCGAGGTCGATCACCACCACACGGTCGAAGACGTCGGCATCGCGCTCGGGCAGGCCTTCCGTGAGGCGCTCGGCGGCGCCGAGGGCATCCGCCGTTACGGAACCTGCGTGCTCCCGATGGCCGAGTCGAAGGTGGAGGTGTCGGTCGACGTCTCGAACCGTCCCTACCTGGTGTACCGGATCGAGCTCTCGAACGACCGGGTGCTCGAGTTCGACACGTCGCTCACCGAGGACTTCCTCTACGCGTTCTCGCAGAACGCCGGCCTCGACCTCCACGTGGAGCAGCGCTACGGACGGAGCCCGCACCACGTGATCGAGGCGGTCTTCAAGGGGACGGCGCGCGCTCTCCGTCAGGCCGTCGAGCTCGATCCGCGGGTCGAGGGCGTGCCCTCGGTGAAGGGGACGCTCTAGTGTCCCGGTCCACCCGTCCCTCTGCATCCCGGCGCTAGGCGGTCGATCCGAGATGTCGCGTCCCCCCCAGGTTGCCGTCATCGACTACGGCCACGGCAATCTCCACTCGGTGGAGAAGGCGCTCGTGCGCTCGGGGCTTGCTCCCGAGGTGACGGGCGATCCCGACGTGGTGCGCCGCGCCGAAGGCGTGGTGCTGCCGGGCGTGGGGGCCTTCGCCGACGCGGCCGAGAGCCTGCGCGCCAAGGGGCTCGACGCGGCCATCCGCGAATCGATCGGGGAGGGCCGACCCTATCTCGGGCTCTGTCTCGGCCTCCAGCTCCTGTTCGAGGCCAGCGACGAGCACGGCCACTGCGAGGGTTTCGGTCTGCTGGCGGGGCGCGTCGTGCGCTTCCCCGAGAAGACGGCCTCGGGCGAGCGTCTGCTCGTGCCCCACATCGGCTGGAACGAGGTGGCCTTCTCGGGGGCCCACCCGATGCTCGCGCGGCTCCCCGAACGCGACTACTTTTACTTCGTGCACGCCTACCACGCGCTTCCGGCCGACCCGGCCGTGTGCGTGGGTCGCACCGAGCACGGCGCCTCGTTCGCGTCGGTGGTCGCCACCGAGAGGATCTTCGCGGTGCAGTTCCATCCCGAGAAGAGCCAGGCCGCAGGCCGTCGTCTGCTCGATGCCTACGCGGCCTGGGTGACGGAGTGTCGCTAGCGCGGCCCGAGACGGGGACGCCGATGACGCACGCGGAGGCTCGGGTGCCGCGTTCGGATGCCCGCTCGAGCCGGGGT
>CAYYUT010000114.1:0-6391 GCA_964474935.1 uncultured Spirochaetales bacterium | reverse complement strand
CGCCCGATCCGGGACTGTTCGATCGGGGACCGTGCGAGCCGGGGTCGCCCGATCCGGGACTGTTCGATCGGGGACCGTGCGAGCCGGGGTCGCCCGATCCAGGACTGTTCGACCCGGGACCGTGCGAGCCGGGGTCGCCCGATCCAGGACTGTTCGACCCGGGACGGCTCGATCTGGGGTCGCTCGATCTGGGGCCAGGGCCGAGCCCGAGGGGGGCTCCGGGGTCGGGCCCCGAGTCGCACGCGGCGCACGCCGCGCGCGCAGCGCACCCGGCCGCTCGCCCCGTCCGCCGGGTTCTCCCCGCTGGCCCTGCTGACCCAGCTCGCCCTGCCAGTCTTGCTCGTGCTGCTGGCGGGCTGCAACACACCCCAGACCGTCCGGCAGGAGAGCTTCCCGGTGGGGCGCTCGGGCGACGTCCCGATCACGAAGGTCGCCATCGTGCCCTTCACGGCGAGCGGGACGCTCGCGCGGAGCGGGCCCACGAACAGCACCGAGTCGGCCGATACGATCCGCCGGCTCGTGACCCGCTACGTGAGCGAGGCGCTCTCGGCCAAGGGGGTGCGGGTGATCCCGGCCGACGACTTCCAGGCAGCGCTCGATCGTTCCAACATCCAGGGCACCACCCTCGAGCGTCGTGCGGTGGCCAATGTCGCGGCCTTCGAGTTCGGCGCCCAGGGCGTGGTGTTCGGCGACGTCACGCGCTACCGCGACCGCGCCGGCTCGGCGGCCGGCGCCACCGAGGCCGCCGGGGTGGGCTTCCAGGTGCAGCTCTTCCACGCGCCCGCGGCGCGGCGCCTCTGGTCGGCGGTCTTCGACGAGACGCAGCGTCCCCTGAACGAGAACCTCTTGAACGCGCCGCGTTATCCGGGCGGCGGAACCCGCTGGCTGACGGCCGACGAGCTCGCACGCTGGGGCGCCCGCGAGCTCGCCCGGAGCATGCCGGCCGGGCCCTAGCCCGGACGACACGCGAGCCCCGAGACCAGGGAACCCGATGGACTTCGACGTGATCCCGGCCATCGACGTGCTGGGCGGCCGCTGCGTGCGCCTCGCGCAGGGCCGCTACGACGCCGCCACCACCTACGCCGAGCACCCGGCCGACGCCGCGCGCGCCTTCGCCGCTCGTCCGATCCGGCGCCTCCACGTGGTGGACCTCGACGGGGCGAAGAGCGGCGAGGCCACCAACCGCGCCGCCATCGAACGCATTCTCGAGGCGGTGGGCGAGGTGCCCGTGCAGGTGGGCGGCGGGATCCGCTCGCTCGAGGCGGCCGAGGCCTGGCTCTCGCTCGGGGTCGACCGGGTGGTGTTCGGGACAGTCGCCGCGCGCGAGCCCGAGCGGGTGCTCGACGTGGCCGCCAGGCATCCCGGCCGGGTGGCCGTCGGCATCGACGCGCGCGAGGGCCGGGTCGCCGTGGAGGGCTGGACCGAGTCGAGCGGACTCGAGGCGTCCGCCCTCGCGCAGCGCTTCGAAGGCGCGGGCGTCGCCGCCATCGTCTACACCGACATCCTGCGCGACGGCATGCAGACGGGCCCGAACCTCGAGGCCACCGCCGAGCTCGCGCGCGAGGTCTCGATCCCCGTCATCATCTCGGGCGGGGTCGGCACGCTCGCCCATGTGCGCGAGGCCGCGCAGCTCGCGGCGAGCGTGGCCGGCGGCAGCATCGCCGGCCTGATCGTCGGGCGCGCCCTCTACACCGGCGCCGTCGATCTCGGCGAGGCCCTGGAGCTCGCGGCATGCTGCTGAAGCGCATCATCCCCTGTCTCGACGTCGACCAGGGCCGGGTGGTGAAGGGGGTGCAGTACGTCGACCACGTCGACGCGGGCGACCCCGTCGAGGTGGCGCGTCTCTACGACCAGCAGGAAGCCGACGAGATCACCTTCCTCGACATCACGGCCAGCCACGAGGAGCGGCGGATCCTGTTCGACGTGGTGACCCGGACGGCCGAGTGCGTGTTCATGCCGCTCACGGTGGGCGGCGGCGTCCGCTCGCTCGAGGACGTGCGCGACCTCCTGAACGCCGGCGCCGACAAGGTGTCGATCATGACCGCGGCGGTGCAGAACCCCGACCTGGTGGCCGAGGCCGCCGTCAAGATCGGCTCGGCCAACCTGGTGCTCGCGATCGACGCCCGCGCCGGCGAGCCCGGCCCCGACGGCACGCCGCGCTGGGAGGTGTGCACCCACGGCGGCCGGCGCAGCACCGGCATCGACGCCGTCGAGTGGGCGGAGCGCATGGCCCGGGCCGGCGCCGGCGAGATCCTGCTCACGAGCATGGACCGGGACGGCACCAAGAGCGGCTACGACCTCGCCTTCGTGCGCGCCGTGTCCGACGCGGTGCCCATTCCGGTGATCGCCTCGGGCGGGGGCGGGAGCGCCGCCGACCTGGCGGCCGCGCTCGACGACGGGCCCGAGGGCGGCCACGCCCAGGCGGCGCTCGCCGCCTCGATCTTCCACTTTCGCGAGACGACCGTGGGCGAGGTGAAGCGCGAGCTCCTCGAGCGCGGAATTCCGGTCCGTCCGCCCTCCGAGGGTGTCTCCTGACGCACAGCGAAGTCGGCGTGGCTGCACGTGAATTTCCGGTGACAGGTTGCGTCGTTGAAGCGTTCTGCGGCCTACGCTAGAGTCCGTCTTCGCCGTTAAAGTAAGTGTAACTGGTTGATTTTCAACAGAGTTTTGGGCGGACAGGGGAACCTAGACAGAACCTGTCCGAACGAGGTGTCACGCTCGTCTCGACACACAAGGGGTCCAGCGAGCCACTCACCCAGGCGCCGTCGTCGCTGCTGTGATTTCGCGACGCGGCGGGGCAGACACGGTGACGCGGTCGCCAATCTGATCGTGGCGACCGTCGCGACCGTCGAGATGCTGGCGACCGTGGCGCTGGGAGCGGGTTCGGGAGCGAAACGCCTCGACAGTCTTCAACAGTTCTGGACACGGGTCGGCCCCAGCCGCCGAACGACGTGTCGACAGCCCTGGAGTTCGAATGCCGGTCGTCAAGGTGAAAGACAACGAGACCTTCGAGCAGGCGCTCAAGCGCTTCAAGAAGCAGTGCGAGAAGGCCGGGATCCTGACCGAGCTGCGCCGGCGCGAGTACTACGACAAGCCGAGCATCCGCAAGAAGAAGAAGGCGGCGGCGGCACGCAAGCGGGCGCTGAAGAAGCTGAAGCGGATGGCGCGGTAGCAACGACGCGTCGAGGGGAAAGCAGGTGGCTCGGATCCCCGAGGAAACCCTCCAAGCCATACGCGACCGCACCGATCTGGTCGACCTGATCGGGCGGTACGTCCACCTCAAGAAATCGGGCCGGAGCTTTCTGGGCCTGTGTCCCTTCCATCAAGAGAAGACGCCTTCCTTCCACGTGAATCCCGAGCGGCAGATCTTCCACTGCTTCGGGTGTCACGAGGGCGGCAACGCCTTCGGCTTCCTGATGAAGCACGAGAATCTGGCCTTCCCGGAGGCGGCCCGCATGCTCGCCCGCGACGCGGGGGTGACGGTGCCCGACGAGCCGGGCGGGCCCGGGCGCGGCGTGGTGGAGCGGCTGCTCGAGGCCAACGCCATCGCCCAGAAGAGCTACCGCGCGGCGCTCGCGGCGCCCGAGGGCGAGCCGGCGCGGCGCTATCTGGCCGGCCGGGGGCTCTCGGCCGAGGAGTGCGAACGCTTCGGCATCGGCTACGCGCTCCCGCGCTGGGACGCGCTCCGCCAGACGCTCGAGCGGGCGGGCATCGACGCGCGCACGGCCGAGCAGGCCGGGCTCCTCGGGCTGAGCGAGCGCACCGGCAAACGCTTCGACTTCCTGCGCGGCCGCGTCACCTTCGCGATCCGGAACGCGCGCGGCGAGATCACGAGCTTCGGGGGCCGCGCCCTCGAGGACGGCGACGGCCCGAAGTACCTGAACTCCCGCGAGAGCCCAGTCTACCGCAAGCGCGGCGCCTTCTACGGACTGGCCGAGGCGCGCGACGCCATGCGCCAGCGCGAGCGGGCGGTGATCGTCGAGGGCTACTTCGACCGGATCGCCATGCACCGCGCCGGCGTCGAGGAGAGCCTCGCCACCTGCGGCACCTCGCTCACCGTCGAGCACGCCCAGGCGCTCCGCCGGCGCGTGCGCGAGGTGGTGCTCGTGTTCGACGGCGACGCCGCCGGCCGGCGCGCGCTCGACGCCGCCCTGCGGGTGCTGCTGCCGGCGGGGCTGCGGGTGCGGGCCGCCCTGCTCCCGCCGGGCGACGACCCCGATTCGCTGCTCGTGGCCGAAGGCGCCGACGCCCTGCGCGCGCGCGTCGACGCGGCGCCGCCCGCCATCGACTGCCTGATCGACTTCGCGGTCGAGGCGGGCGTGGCGACCCCCTGGGAGAAGGCCGACGCCGTCTCGACCGTGGCGCCCGTCCTCGCGCTCGTGCCCGAAGCGGTGGAGCGGCGCGAGTTCGCCCATGGCCTGGCCCTCAAGATCGGCGCCGACCGCGAGGACGTCTGGAAGAGCGTGGAGGCGGCCGTCGCCGGACAGCGCGGGCGCGACGGCGCGGCCGCGCGCAGCACGCAGGCCGACGCCGAGATGGAGGGCGTGCGTCCCGAGGTGGCCGCGCGCCGCGACGACCCGCGCCTGCGCTGGTCCGAGCATCTGGTGGTGGCCCTGATCGAGCACGCCGGGGTGGCCGATCTCGAGCCCGCGGGCGACGTGCTCGCCCTGGTTCCCGAGAGCCCCGTGCGCACGCTCCTCGCGCACTGCTTCGAGGCGGTGGCGCGCGAGGGCGCCGCCGCGCCGAGCCGGCTCGCCGATGCGCCCGGGCTCGAGGGCGAGGCCCTGCGTCTGCTCCATCGCCTGGCCGCCCGCGAGGCCTTCCGCGAGGACGAGGCCGCCGCCCGCCGCGCCTTCCGCGACGTGGTGGCCCGTCTGCGCGCCCGCGCCGCCCGCGACGAGGGGCGTGCCCTCACCCAGAAGCTTGCCGGGGCCCACGAGAGCCCCGACCAGATCCTTGCTGCCAAGGACCGGGTGCTCGACGACCGCAGGGTCGCGCTCGGTCTCGGAACGAGCCCACGCTGACGAGGAGACCCCCATGTCCCCCACCCCCCAGAAGTCTCCGAGCGCGAGCGCGCGTCGCAGTCCGCGTGCGGCTGCGACGAATGGCGCCGCCGCCCCGGCGAGCGAGGGCAGCCACGCCCTCGATCTCGACCATCCCGCCCTCCAACAGTTGTTGGAGCAGGGGCAGCAGAAGGGTTGGGTGACGCTCGACGAGCTCTCGACCGCCGCGGGCGAGCAGCCGCACGCGCGGGTCGAGGACGTGATGCGCCTGTGCACCGAGCGCGAGATCAAGGTGATGGAGTCGCCGAAGCGCGCGGCCGTCGCGCGCCGCAAGGCCGCGTCCCCGCGCGAAGAGTACGCCGCGGGCGAGGAGGGCCACGCCAACGATCCGGTGCGGGTGTACCTGCGCGAGATGGGGCAGGTGTCGCTGCTGACGCGCGAAGGCGAGGTCGAGATCGCCAAGCGCATCGAGGCGGGCGAGCACGACCAGGTGCGGGCGATCGTGGGGACGCCCTACGGCATCCATCTCGTGCACACGCTCGCCGACCAGGTGCGCAAGAACAAGGTCGAGATCACGAGCGTGCTCGACGGCGTCGACACCGAGACCGAGGGCGCGGCCGACGAGCGGCGCAAGGCCTTCCTGCAGGCGATCTCGAAGGTACGCCGGCTCGAGAGCGAGGTGGCTCGCAAGCAGAGCTCGATCGCCAATTCGCGCACCGGCGACGAGACCCGCGCGCGGTTGCGCGAAGAGGTGGCCGAGCGCTTCGGTCAGATGGCCGACGAGCTGATCGCGGTGCGCTTCGCGAAGAGCCGGGTGGGCGAGGTGGCGGCTTCGCTCGAAGAGCTCGCGAGCGCCTTCGATCGGCTCGAGAACGGCCGCGTCGAGGTGACGCGCGCCTTCGGCACGGCGCCCGACGCCTTCCGCGATCTCGCTGTGCTCTCGACCCGGCGCAGCCGGCCCGGACGCGACGCCCTCGTGCAGCTCGGCGGCGACGCCGAGCGGGTGGCCGAGGCCTACGAGCAGCTCGCGCGGCTCGACGCCCAGGTGGCGGGGCTCGGCGAAGAGACCGGCATGACCCGCAGCCAGGTGCGCGCGGCCCTCCACCGCCGGCGCGACTGCGACGAGCGCACGCTCGAGGCCAAGAACGAGCTGATCGAGGCCAACCTGCGTCTCGTCGTCTCGATCGCCAAGCGCTACACGAACCGCGGGCTCCAGTTCCTGGACCTGATCCAGGAGGGCAACATCGGTCTCATGAAGGCCGTCGAGAAGTTCGAGTACCAGCGCGGGTACAAGTTCTCGACCTACGCCACCTGGTGGATCCGCCAGGCCATCACCCGCGCCATCGCCGACCAGGCCCGCACGATCCGCATCCCCGTCCACATGATCG
>CAYYUT010000113.1:0-8677 GCA_964474935.1 uncultured Spirochaetales bacterium | reverse complement strand
CCATCAGGCCCACGAACAGGAGCACGAGCGCCGTCACGAGCTGGTGGGCGTTCAGGTAGTCGCGCGGCTGGAGCAGGAGCCAGACCGGGAGCACCGATGCCACGAACGAGTATCCGAGCAACACCCAGACCCAGGTGGTGGCCGAGATCCGGGTGATCGCCGGGAACGCCTCGGCGAATGCATTGCCGTAGAACACCGCCGTCATGAGCAGGACGAAGCCCACGATCGAGGGCCACAGGATCGGCATGCCGCGCCGGTAGACCCACCAGCCGAGCCCCATCGCCAGCACGATCTGGACGTTGATCGGGAAGATCGCTCCGGGGTTCGAGACGAAGAGCGTCCCGATGATGAAGGCGAACACGGCCAACACGATCCAGATCAGGAACGAGATGATCAGGAGGAAGAGCGTCCGGGTGCGAGGGCCGATCACGTGGCCGGCGATCTCGCCGATCGAGCGGCCCCGATTGCGCAGGCTGATCACGAGCGCGGCGAAGTCGTGGACCGCGCCCATCACCACGGTGCCGATCGCCACCCAGAGGAGCGCCGGCAGCCAGCCCCAGATCACCGCGAGCGCGGGTCCCACGATCGGAGCCGCCCCGGCGATCGAGGTGTAATGGTGGCCCCACAGCATGGACGGGCGGGTGGGAACGAAGTCGACCCCGTCCTCGAACTCGCGCGCCGGGACCGGCTCTTCCTCGGCGAGGGCGAAGATCCGGCGCGAGAGGAAGCGCGAGTAGAAACGGTAGGCGAGCGCGAAGAACGCGAGGGTTCCGAGGGCGAGATAGGCGGCGTTCATCGCTGGACAGGGCTCCCGTCGGGCTCAGGACCCGGGAACATAGACGAGCGGGCCGGCCGGGCCGAGCGGAACGCCGAGCTGGAGCCACACCACCATCAGGATCGACCAGGTCACGCCGAAGGCGATGGCATAGGGAACCATCAGGGCGAGCAGGGTCCCGAGGCCCGAGGCCGTGGCATAGCGACGCATGAACACCAGGATGATCACGAGGTACGGGTTCAGCGGGGTGATCACGTTCGTGATGGAATCGCCTACCCGGTAGGCCACCTGGGTCAGCTCCGGGCTCACGCCCGCCTGCATGAACATCGGCACGAAGACCGGGGCGAAGAAGGCGTACTTCGCCGACATCGAGCCGATGAAGAGATTTCCCACCCCCACGACTCCGATGAAGGCCAGCATCAGCACCGCGGCCGGAAGGTCGGCCTGCGCCAGACGGCTCCCCCCCGCGATGGCGGCCATCTCGCCGAGCCCCGTGTATCGGAAGTAGGCGATGAACTGGCCCGCGAAGAAGGCGAGCACGATGTAGGAGCCCATGCCCGACATGGTCTCGCCCATCATCCGGGCGACGTCGCGATCGTTCGCGATCGACCCCGTGCGCAGACCGTAGGCGAGCCCGGGGACCAGGAATCCGATGAAGAGGAGCGGCACGATCACCGGGATCCAGCGCGGGGCGCTCCCGGCGGGTGCGTGGAGGGGGGCTCCCGGGATCCAGATGGCGAGCGCGAACAGGGCGAAGGTCGCCCCGAGCGCAGCGATCGCGACCCGGAGGCCCTGTCGCTCCACTGGCGTCAGACGTTCCTGCTCGAGGGCGTCGGAGTCGGCGGAAGATGGCCCTCCCTCGGCCGGCGACGCGCCGGCGTAGCGCGGCTCGACCCAGATCGAGGTCACCGCCCAGCCGACGCCCGTCAGCAGGAAGGTCGAGACGATCATGAACCAGAGGTTGGCGGTCGCCGCGACCTGGTAGTCGGGATCGACGAGCCGGGCGCTGGCGGTCGAGAACTCGGCGAGCAGCGGATCGAGGCTCGTCACCACCAGATTGGCGCTGAATCCGGCCGATACGCCCGCGAAGACCGCTCCGAGCCCGACCAGCGGCGAGCGTCCCGCCGCCTGGTAGAGCGCCGCCGCGACCGGGGGGAGCACCACGTAGCCGGCGTCGAGCCCGAGCGAGGAGAGCACTCCGACGAAGACCAGGGTCGGCGTGAGGAGCGAGCTGGGGACGGCAAGCATCAGCGTCTTCAGGAGGGCGGCGATGAAGCCCGAGCGCTCGGCGACCCCGATGCCCAGCATCCCGACCAGCACGACGCCGAGCGGGGGAAATTCGATGAAGTTCTCGACCATGTGGTCGAGGGCCCAGAAGAGGCCGTCTGCCGAGAGCAGGCTGCGTGGCTCGACCGTCTCGGTGAGGCGCGCGCCGTCGCGCGTGACGCTCTTCTCGATCGACCAGTCGGCCCGCACGGCCAGCTCGGACAGCGCCATCACGGCCAGGGCGCCGATGACGAACAGGCTGGCCGGGTCGGGGAGCGCGTTGCCGGCGCGCTCGATCCGTCCGAGCAGCCCGCCCGAGCGCGCCTCCGCGCCCTCAGCCACGTCCCGACACCCGTTGGGGCTTGCGCCACCAGACGATCAGCAGTCCGACGAGGGCGGCGAGCACTCCCCCGGTGGTGTCGAGCACGACGTCGAACACGTTCCCGGTCCGCACCGCCGAGGTGCTCTGCCGCAGCTCGTCGAGGCTCGCGATCGTGAATACGGTGGCCACCGTGGCGGCTGCCGCCCCGAGCGCGCGCGCCTCCCAGGTGCGCCAGAAGGCTCGGAAGAGGAGCAGTCCGAGGAAGCCGTACTCCACCACGTGGGCGAGCTTGCGCGCGATGTGATGCATCTCGGCCCGCTCGACCGGTGAGAGATCGGGAAACAGCCAGGCGACGATCGGCCCGATGACGCGCGAGGTCTGGCTCGCCGAGAATCCATCGCCCGAGGTGAGGGCGATGAATCCGAGCCAGGCCGCAACCGGGGCCCACGAGCTCACGTGACGGACGAGCCTACGCACGACCGTCGAAGTTAGCGGGCGTGCGCCGGGCCGATACGATCGGCCCCATGCCGTCGCTGACCGTCGGGCTCGTCTACGACCTGTTCGGGAGCTATCCGCTCGCGCAGGGCGCGCCGCCCGACGCCGAGGCCGAGTACGAGCCCGAGGCGACGCTCGAAGCGCTCGAGGCGGCCCTCATGCGGCTCGGGCATCGCGCGGTCCGCCTCGGGAATGCCCACGCGCTCCTCGAGGCGGCTGGGCGCGGTCACCTTCCGGCCCTCGACGCGGCGCTCTCGATCGCCGAGGGCTACGGCTCCCGCAACCGGGAGGCGTGGGCTCCCATCCTACTGGACATGCAGGGAATACCGACACTTGGATCCGATCCCCTGACCTTGTCGTTGAGCCTCGACAAGGCCTGGGCCAAGGGTCTCGTGGCGGCGCGCGGTGTACCGGTGGCGCCACACTGCGTGCTCGGGTCCGGGGGGGCGGTCGCCGGCACCGAGCTCCCCGCCCCGTTCCCGCTCTTCGTGAAGCCGCGTTGGGAAGGGACCGCCAAGGGCATCGGGGCGCACTCGCGTGTCGAGAGTCGCGCTGCGCTCGAGCGCGCCGTCGACGAGGTCGTCCGGACCTACCACCAGCCGGCCCTCGTGGAGGCCTTCTGTCCGGGCGCCGAGTACACCGTGAGCCTGTTCGGCAACGACCCGCCGGAGGCCCTGCCCGTGCTCCAGAGGGCGCTCGTCGTGGGATCGGGGATCGGATTGCACGCCGCCCCGGCGGCCGGTGAGGCGAGTGGCCATCACCTGCCGGGGAGCCTCGACGCAGCCCTCGAGGCCGAGCTGGTGCGGCTGGCGGTGCGGGCCTTCGAGGCCCTCGACTGCCGCGATTTCGCGCGGGTCGACTTCAAGCTCGATGCGGCCGCGCAGCCCTGCTTCCTCGAGCTCAACACCCTGCCGACCTTCGCCCGCGACGGCTCGTTCGCGATCGCGGCCGAGCTCGCGGGCGAGCCGTTCGAGAGTCTCTTGGCCCGGGTGCTCGGCCCCGGATTCGAGCGCATCGAGGGCGCGCGGCGGGGCCCCACGCCCGGTGCACGCGGCGAACACCCGGCGGGACGCGGCGCCGCTCTGTACCCTGGGCCCGAGAGCGAATCCGACACGAAGCGATGAGAAGCCGAGCCGTCGTCGACGAACATCCCTGCTGGCACGACTGGACCTGGCAGATGCGGGAACGCATCCGTTCGGTCGAGGCCCTGGCCGAATGGATCGAGCCGATCGCCGACGAGCGCGAGGCGGTGGCGCGCCTGGCCGACCGTTTCCGGTTCGTCATCACCCCCTACTACGCCTCGCTCATGGATCCCGCCGACCCGGCCTGTCCGATCCGCCGGCAGGTGGTCCCGCGCACCGCCGAGCTCGACGACCCGGCCGGTCTCGCCGACCCGCTCGACGAGGTGGCCCACTCGCCGGTGAAGAACGTGATCCGGGTGTATCGCGATCGCATCGCATTCTGTGTCAACAACGAGTGTGCGCTCTATTGCCGTTTCTGTCTGCGCAAGCGGATGGTGGGCGACGACGACTGGGTGATGAAACGCCGAGAGCTGGTGGAGGGCCTCGCCTGGATCCGCCGGACGCCCGAGATCCGCGACGTGCTCCTGACCGGCGGCGATCCCCTGGTCTTCTCGGACGAGCGCCTCGACTGGCTGCTCGGCGAGCTCCGCGCCATTCCGCACGTCGAGATCGTGCGGATCGGGACGCGCCTTCCCGTCACGAACCCGTTCCGGGTGCCCGACGCGCTCTGCCGGGTGCTCGAACGTCATCACCCGGTCTGGCTCAACACCCACTTCAACCATCCCAGGGAGCTGACCGCCGAGGCGGCCGAGGCCTGCGACCGCTTGAGCCGAGCGGGCGTGCCCGTCGGGAACCAGAGCGTCCTGCTCCGTGGCATCAACGACGACGTCGCCACCATGAAGGCCTTGTGCGAGGGGCTCGTGCGAATGCGCGTCCGGCCCTACTACTGCTACCAGGCTCAGCTCCTCGAAGGAACCGCCCACTTCCGGGTTCCCATCGAGCAAGGCGTCGAGATCTTCCGGGCCCTGCGTGGACGCACCAGCGGCTACGCGATCCCGCTCTACGTGCTCGACACCCCGCTCGGCAAGGTCCCTCTCACGCACTCCTACATCCGCGGCCGCGAGGGCGACGACGTCGTGGTCGAGAGCTTCGACGGACGGCTGTGGCGCGAGCCGAACCCCTCGTGACGTCCGGCCCGGCGTCGCTGGCCACACGCTTCGAGCGAGGATTCGTCGGGGGGGTCGACCGCGCGTTCCGCGTCGCGGCCGACGGGGATTCCGGAGGGTCCCCGGGTGGGTGTCGGCGGCATGCGGCGACCCGTCGCGGGCATGCGGCCGGAGAGCGCCGCGAGGGCGGGTGACGAGCGCACCGCCCGAGGAGCCCGCGGGCCTTCGCGCCGAGGCCCACCCCCCGAAGCCGGCCGGCCGCGCAGGCATCTCGGGACGGCGGGTCGGAGCCGCGGCCGTCCTGCTCGGAGCGAGCGTCCTCCTCTCGCGCGTGATCGGCTACGTGCGCGAGGCGGTGCTCGCCCGCGAGGTGGGCGCCGGCGCCGCCATGGACGCCTACCGGGCGGCCTTCCAGCTCCCCGACCTGCTCAACTACTTTCTCGCCGGGGGTGCGGCGACGATCGCCTTCATTCCGCTCTACGCGCGCCACCTGGCGCGGGACGACGAAGCACGTTCGGCGCGCCTGCTCTCGGTGACGCTCGGGAACACCGTGGTCGTGAGCGCCCTGGCGGTGGTGGCGCTCTTCGCCGCGGCCGATCCGCTGGTGCGCTGGCAGTTCGGCTTCGAAGGCGAGCAGCACGCCCTGGCGGTCCGACTGACACGGATCCTCCTGCCCGCCCAGGTCTTCTTCCTGGCGGGGGGTGTGCTGCGCGCAGCCCTGATGGCTCGCGGCCACTTCCTGAGTCAGGCGGTCGGGCCCCTGCTCTACAACGGGGGCGTGATCCTCGGAGGTCTCCTCCTCGGTGCCTGGATCGGGGTCGAGGGCTTCGCGTGGGGCGCGCTCGCCGGCGCCGGGCTCGGTCTGTTCCTCTTCCCCCTGCTCGATGCCCGCCGACGCTTCGGGGTGGGCGTGCGGGTCGCGCCTCGCGATGGCGAGTTCCTCGCCTATCTGGCGACCGCCGTCCCGCTCATGCTCGGTCTCTCGCTCCTGACGGTCGACGAGTGGTATGGACGCTGGTTCGGGGCGCGCATCGACGAGGGGGTGGTCGCGACGCTCGGGTACGCGCGGGTGCTGATGCAGGCGCCCGTGGCGGTGGTGGGGCAGGCCACCGCGGTGGCCGCACTTCCGCTCCTGACCCGCCTGGCGAGCGAGGGTCGCACGGCCGAGCTCGAGGCGACCCTCGTCGCCACCCTCCGGACGGCGCTCGGCCTCGCGATGCTCGGCGGCGCCGGGCTCTACGCGCTCGCCGAGCCGGGCGTGGCGGTGCTGTATCAGCACGGGGCCTTCACGCCGGCAGACGGGGCGCGGGTGGTGTCGTTCCTGCGGATCATGGCCTTCGCGGTGCCGGCCTGGGTGATCCAGCAGATCACGGTCCGCGCCTTCTACGCGCGCAAGGATCCGTGGCGGCCGATGCTGCTCGGGACGGCGATCGCGCTCGGCTGTATTCCGCTCTACCTCGCGCTCGGGCGTCGCTCGGGCGGGGCCGGGATCGCGCTCGCCGGGGCGCTCGGGATGTGGGTGAACGCAGCGGCCACGTTGGCGCTCGCGCGTCGGGTGCACGGCGGCCCGTCGATCGTGCCGATCGCGGCCAGCGGTGTGCGCGCCCTCGGGATCGCGCTCCTCGCCACGCTCGCCGCACGCGCCGTCGCGAGCGGGGCGTCGGATTTCGCGGGCTGGCTGGTCGAGCTCGTGCGGGTGGGGGCCGTCTTCGGCGCGGTGGCGCTCGCTGGCATCCTCGCCCTCGGAGACGACAGTCAGCGCAAGACGCTGCGCTTCGCGGCCCGGCTCGGACGTCGGAGTCGATGAGTCCCGCGAGCGGGCTGGCCTGGGAGTTCTGGATCGATCGCGGGGGCACCTTCACCGATTGCATCGGTCGCGCCCCGGATGGGCGTATCCACACCGCCAAGCTGCTCTCGTCGGACGAGGCTCCGGTGGCGGGGGTGCGCGCGCTCCTCGCCCGGGCCGGCCATACGGGGACGGCGCCGGGCGCGCGCATCAAGATCGGCACCACGGTGGCCACCAATGCGCTGCTCGAGCGGCGCGGGGAGCCGACCCTGCTCGTGGCCAACCGGGGTCTCGGCGACCTGCTCGAGATCGGCACCCAGGAGCGCCCCGAGCTCTTCGAGCTCCAGATTCGCAAGCCCTCGTTGGTGCACGCTCGCGTGCTCGAGGTCTCGGCGCGCGTGGGGGCGAAGGGCGAACGGCTCGCAGCGCTGGACGAGGACGCGCTCCGCGCGGGCCTCGGGGCGGCACGGGACGCGGGGATCCGCTCGGTGGCGGTCGCCCTGATCCATGGCTACGCCCATCCCGGAGACGAACGGCGTGTCGCTGCGGTCGCGCGCGAGATCGGTTTCGAGGAGGTGGTGGCCTCGCACGAGGTGGCTCGCGAGCTCGGGCTGCTGGCGCGCGCCGAGACGACCGTGGTCGACGCCTATCTCACCCCCCGGCTCCGGGCGCATGCCCGACATCTCGCCGAGGCCTTTCCCGATGCCGAGCTCCGTTTCATGCAGAGCTCCGGAGGGTTGACCGACGCTCGACGCTTCCGCGGACCCCACGCGCTGCTCTCGGGACCGGCGGGCGGCGTGGTGGGCGCGGCCTGCGTGGCGCGCGACGCCGGCTCCGAGCGCGCGATCGGGTTCGACATGGGCGGAACCTCGTCGGACGTCTCCTTGATCGAGTCGGGCGAGGTCTCGCGCGCCTTCGAGTCGCGCGTGGCCGGTGTGCGGGTGAAGGCGCCGATGCTCGAGATCCACACGGTGGCGGCGGGGGGCGGATCGCTCTGTCGCTTCGACGGATTCCGGCTGACCGTCGGACCCGAGAGCGCCGGCGCCGAGCCCGGTCCGCTCTGCTACGGACACCCCGAGGCGCGCGAGCTCGCGCTCACCGACGTCAACCTCTGGCTCGGAAGGCTGCCGCCCGATCGGTTCCCGCTGCCGGTGGCTCGAGAGCCCGTGGAGCGGGCGTTCGAGCGGATCGCCGCCGAACTCGATGCTGGCGGCCACGATCTCGCCGGAGACGAGCTCGCCGCCGGCTTCGTGGAGATCGCCAACGCCAACATGGCCGAGGCCATCGCGCGGGTGTCCGTGGCCCGCGGCGTCGATCCGCGCGATCACGCGTTGGTCGGCTTCGGAGGTGCCGCGGGGCAGCACGTGTGCGCGGTGGCGCGGCGGCTCGGCATGCACACGATCCTGCTGCATCCCCTGGCAGGCCTGCTCTCGGCGTACGGGATCGGGCGCGCCGACGCCACCTGGGACGGCCAGCGCGACGCCGGCCGCCTCGGTCCGGGGACCGACGGCCGGCCACCCGCGGCCGTGCGGGCGATCCTCGACGAGCTCGCGTCCGAGGGCCGTGCGGCGCTCGCCGCCGAAGGCGCAGCCCCCGATGCGATCGTCACGCGGGCCTTCCTCGACATGCGCTACCGGGGCGCGGAGACAGCGCTCGCCGTGGCCGAGCCCGAGGGCGGCGACTTCGGCCAGGCCTTCGAGCGCGCGCACCTCGCGCGCTTCGGCTACGCACGCCCGGGCCGCGACGTCGAACTGGTGACGGCGCGGGTCCAGGCGCGGGCGCCTTCCGAGGTGCCGGCGGCGGTCGCCCTTCCACCGGCGTCGCGCCCGAGCGCGTCGCCCGACC
>CAYYUT010000112.1:0-8690 GCA_964474935.1 uncultured Spirochaetales bacterium | reverse complement strand
CGCGCAGGCCGTGCGCGGACCGCGCGAGGCGGTGGTCGACACCCTGATCCGCTCGGGCGAACGCGGCCGGGGCGGCGCCGCCTTTCCGACCGGTGAGAAGTGGGCTCGCTGCGCGGCGGCGACGGGCGATCGCAAGGTGGTGGTGGCGAACGGGGACGAAGGCGACCCGGGCTCGTTCATCGACCGCTGGCTCCTCGAGCGCGACCCCCACGGTGTCCTCGAAGGTCTGCTGCTCTCGGCGTACGCGGTCGGCGCGGACGAGGCGATCCTGTTCATTCGCGGTGAGTACCCCGACGCGGTGGCCCGCATGCGCCAGGCGGTGGCCGAGGCGGTGGCGGATGGCTGCGCGGGACCCGACGTGCTCGGTAGCGGATTCCGTTGCGACGTGTCGCTCCGGGTCGGTCTCGGAAGCTATGTGTGCGGCGAGGAGACGGCGTTGCTCAACGCCATCGAGGGCCTGCGCGGCGAGGTGCGCCTCCGGCCGCCCTACCCGGTCGTCGAAGGGCTGTTCGGGCGGCCCACGGTGGTGAACAACGTCGAGACCCTCGTGAACGTCGCATGGATCCTGGCGCACGGGGCCGAGGCCTACGCGGCCCGGGGCACCGAGGCGTCGAACGGCACGAAGGCCCTCTGCCTGAACCGGGGATTCGCCCGGCCCGGAATCGTCGAGGTCGAGTTCGGCACGCCCCTCGCCCGGGTGGTGGAGGACGCCGGCGGGGGTCGGGACGGCACGGATCTCGAGGCCCTGATCCTCGGCGGGCCGATGGGCAGCCTGCTCCAGCCCGATGAGTGGGACGTTCCGGTCTGCTACGACGCCATGCGCCGGCGGGGCATCGAGCTCGGCCACGGCGGACTCGTGGCCCTGCGCCGCGGGAGCGACCTGCACGCGCTCCTCGTCCACGCGCTCGAGTTCATGACGGACGAATCGTGCGGGAAGTGTCTGCCGTGCGCCCGCGGCTCGGGGCGCGCTCTCGAGATCGCGCGCAACGGAGGCGAGCCGGGTGCCCGCGACTCGCTGCGGCGCCTGCTCGAGCTCGTGCGCGACACCAGCCTGTGCGGCTTCGGGAAGGCCACGCCCAATCCGATCCTCAGCCTGCTCGAGCGCTGGGGGGCCCGTGCCCTCCCCGAGCGGCCGGAGGGAACGCCGTGAGCGATCGGCCGACGACGACGATCCGGATCGACGGACGCGAGCTTCCGTTCCAGGCGGGCGAGACGTTGCTCGCATCGGCCCGGCGTGCGGGCTCCGAGATCCCGAGCCTGTGCAAGGGCGACGGGCTTCCGGCGGAGGGTGGATGCCGCCTCTGTCTGGTGGCGCTCGGGCCCGAGGGTCGGCTGGTGGCCTCGTGCCACACGCCCGCCGAGCCGGGCATGCAGGTCGTGACCCGCTCCGAGAGGCTCGACGACCTGCGGCGCCGCCTGCTCGATCTGTGGGTCGCGACCACGGACGGTGCCGGCCTGCGCGCCGATCCGGGCGCCGACGCCCACGAGCTCGGGCACTGGATGCACGTGCTCGGCGTCGATGCATCGCCACGTTCCGCCTCGCCTGCCGCTCCGGCCGCTCCGGCCGCGCCAGCAGCGCCTCCCGAGCCGCCCAGCCCCCAAGATCGCAGTCACCCCTACGTCTGGTTCGACCGCGACCGCTGCATCACCTGCCGACGCTGCCTGCACGCCTGCGAAGAGGTCCAGGGTCAGTTCGTGTTCGGGATCGACGGCCGAGGGCCTGCCGCGCGTCTCGTCTACGGCGCCCACGACCGTCTGGGCGAGAGCGCCTGCGTCGCGTGCGGAGCCTGCGTCGACGTGTGCCCGACCGGCGCCCTCCACGACGCGGCCGAGGCAGGGGCCCCGGCCGTGGAGCGGTCGGTGCGGAGCACCTGCGGCTACTGCGGCGTCGGCTGCCAGATCGACGTCGGACGATCGGGCGATCGCATCGTGGAGATTCGCGCACCCGCCGATGCGGCCGTCAACCGGGGGCATCTGTGCGTGAAGGGCCGCTACGCCTACGGCTATCGCGGGCATCGCGACCGGCTCACGATGCCCCTGCTCCGTGGCCGGGACGGTCTGCACGAGATCTCGTGGGACGAGGCCATCCGCTGGCTCGCCGAACGCCTCGAGCGCCTGCACGCCGAGAGCGGACCCGACGCGCTTGGCGCGTTCACGTCGTCCCGGTCCACAAACGAGGCGGCCTACCTGCTCCAGAAGCTCTTCCGCGCCCGGCTCGGGAGCAATCACGTCGACTGCTGCGCGCGGGTGTGTCACTCGTCGACGGCCCTCGCCCTCCAAACCGTCACCGGGACCGGCGCCGCATCGGCCTGCTACGACGACATCGAGCAGGCGGGGTGCATCGTGGTGGCGGGCGCGAATCCGACCGAGGCGCACCCCGTGCTCGGCGCGCGGATCCGGCAGGCGGCGCTGCGCGGTGTCCCCCTGATCGTGATCGATCCGCGACGCATCGAGCTGGTGCGCGACGCCGACGTGCACCTCGCGCTGCGTCCCGGCACCAACGTCGCGCTCTTCCATGCGCTGGCCCGAGCGCTGTGGGGTTCGGGCCGGGTCGACCACGGCTACCTCGAGGAACGGGTCGAGGGGCTCGATGCCTACCGCGAATTCATCGAAGCCTTCGACGTGGACGGGGCGCTCCGAACGGCCGGGGTGGACCGCGAGGCGGTCGACCGGGCCTGTGAGATCCTCGGGCGGGCCGGGCCGACGCTCTTCGTCCACGGACTCGGACTCTCGGAGCTCACCCAGGGCACTGAGTCGGTGATGACGCTCTGCAACCTCGGCATGCTCACCGGGAGCATCGGGCGGCCGGGAGCCGGCATGCTGCCGCTCCGCGGCCAGAACAACGTCCAGGGCAATGCGGACATGGGAGGCATGCCCGACCAGGTGACGGGCTACCAACGGGTCTCGGACCCCGAGGTGCGACGTCACGTCGAATCGGTGTGGGGGCGGCCGCTCCCCGAGCGTGCGGGCCTGACCACCACCGAGAAGCTCGACGCAGCCCGCGCCGGCCGGATTCGCGGCGTGAGGATGCAGGGAGAGGACGCCGCCCAGAGCGACCCCAACCAGCGCCGCGTGATCGAGGCGCTCGAACGGCTCGCCCTGCTGGTCGTCCAGGACCTCTTCCTCTCCGAGACCGCGCGCTACGCCCACCTCGTGCTTCCGGCCGCTGGGGCACTCGAGCAGGACGGCACCTTCACGAACGGCGAGCGCAGGATCCAACGGGTGCGGGCCGCGGTCGCGCCCCCGGGCGCGGCGCGGCCCGACTGGGAGGTGGTCCGCGACGTCGCGGTGGCCATGGGGGAGTCCTGGCAGTATCCGACGGCCGGCGACGTGATGGACGAGATCGCCCGGGTGGCCCCCCGCCTGTTCGGGGGCGTCGGCTACGAGCGGCTCGAAGGCGATGGGCTCCAGTGGCCCTGCCCGGATCGATCGCATCCCGGCACCCGCACCGTCCACGCCGACGGATTCCTGCGCGGACGCGGCCGGCTGGTGACGCCCGCCTTCCGACCGAGTCCCGAGCACGACGTCGAGGGCTATCCCTTCCTGCTCGTCACCGGCCGGATCCTGGATCACTACAACGTGGGGACGATGACCCGCCGCACACCGAGCCGAGAGCTGGTCGGGGAAGACTGGCTCGAGATGCACCCGGACGACGCGGCTCGTTACGCCCTCGCCGAGGGCGACCGCGTCGAGCTAGAGAGCCGCTGGGGACGCACCCGCGTCCGGGTGCGTCCGAGCCCCCGAACCGCGCCGGGAACCCTGTTCCTGACGTTCCACTTCCCCGAGAGCCACACCAACCGGCTGACGGGCCCGCAGCTCGACCCCGATTCGAAGTGCCCGGAGTACAAGGTGACCGCGGTGCGGCTGGCGGGAGGCCCCGCCGCGGCTCAGTCCTGAATGCTGCGGAGGTACTCGACCAGGATCAGGAGGCGGCCCCGGACCACCTCTTCGCTGGTGCCACCGGACACCACCGGGGCCCCGAAGCGCCGACCCCACACGGGCATCTCGCGGCTACCGTGCGAAGCCACCTCGCTTCGCCCATCGATCTTCTCGGCGATCTCGGCGGCCGGGAAATGCCCGCCGCGCCGCGCCGCGATGCGCCTGAGATCCACGGGCGGCGTGCGCAGAGAGGCGGCGACCGGCCCGTTACCCCGCGCATCGACGCCATGGCACGAGCTGCAGTACTGCACGAAGTAGCTCCGGCCCACCTCCACGAGCACGGAGTCGTCGGCGTTCGCCGCTCCCGGAAGCCAGGCGACGAGCGCGAGCCACGACAGGCCGGCGCGACGCAGGCGCCGCACGCGACCCCGACGGCACGAGGCCCGACACCGGGCCGCATCCGCGTGGGAGGTCGTCATGGCATCGATCTGGGTACGGGGAAGCTCGGCTCGTTCGTGCTGGCTCGGCATACGGCCGAAGCTAACAAGGCCATTCGAGGACGCACGTCGCGCGCACGACGCCTGCCGCAGGCGTCCGGCTCAGTGGAGCGCGTCGATCGATTCGAGCGACGCCGCCAGATCCCCGGCCTCGTCGTGCTCGCGCATCCGGGCGAGGGCGCGAGCCTCGATCTGTCGCACCCGCTCCCGCGAGAGTCCGAGCCGTTGGCCGATCTCCTGGAGCGTCAGCGTCTCGGCTTCTTCGCGCAGCCCGAAGCGGAGCTCCACGATGGTGCGCTCGCGCGGCGCCAGCACGTCGAGCAGACGATCGAGGACCCGCGCCACCTGCTCGCGGTCGACTCCCTCGCCCGGATCGACGGCGTCCTCGTCGGGCAGCACCTCTTCGAGCGAGCGCTCGTCGGCGTCGGACAGCCGTGAGTGGATCGATGCGATCGGACGCATCGAGGCCTCGATCTGATCGACGGCTTCGGGGCTCAGCTCGAGGGCCGCCGCGAGCTCCTCGCGGCGCGGCAGCCGTCCGTGTCGCTGGCGCAGCTCCTGTACGACCCGGCGATAGCGAAGCTGTCGCTCGTAGATGTGGGAGGGCACGCGGACCGTGCGGGAATGGTTCTGGATCACCCGGATCAGCGACTGCTGGATCCACCAGACCGCGTAGGTCGAGAACTTGAACCCACGTCGGTGGTCGAACTTCTCCACGGCGCGGATCAGGCCCAGATTCCCCTCCTGGATCAGGTCGAGGAAGGGCACGCCCATGTTCCGGTAGCGCTTCGAGCAATCGACCACGAGCCGGAGGTTGTGCTGGACGAAGGTCCGCTTGGCCTCTTCGAGTCGTTCGAGGGCCTCGGTCGCACGCGCCAGCCGCGGCCGGTCGTGTGCTACGCGGAGTCCGAGCTCGCGCCGTCGCGTCGCGACCGATCCGTTCGACTCGGACCCGCTCAGATCGCCGAGCTCGCGGTACGTGTCGAGCAGCACCTCGAACGCGATCTGGCCCCGGGCGAGCTTCGCAGCGACCTTCGACTCGAGATCCGATCGGACCTTGGCGTGCCGACCCGCGGCGAGTGCGTCGCGCTGCTCGACGAGCTTCTCGACCGCGCGCAGGGTCCGGTCGATCTGGACCCCATAGTCGCGTCCGCTTCCATCGCGGTATCCGGCGCTCAGCGCGCCGGTCACGTGACCCGCGCGCCGTCGCTCGTGCCAGCGCTCGAGCAGCCGCGCCGCCGTCGCGGGCACGGCGAGCACGGCCTCGCGGAACGCCTGCTCCGCGTCCTCCATCGTCGCCGAGAGTTCGACGGTCTGTTCCCACGTGAGCAGGGGCAGGTGTCGGATCGATGCCAGGTAGCGGCTGAGGCTGTCGACATCGGGATCGGCGGATGCGCGGACCGGTGACGACCCCGAGGGGGCCTTGGCCCTCCGCTCGCCGCTCGAACCGAATCCCTGCCCGCCCTCGGCGGAAGCAGCCGCTGCTGTCTCGATCCCCGTCATTCCGAATTCCCTGTCCATCGATTCCCTGCTTCCAGTCCGGGTCGCCCCTTGGTCCGGGTCACCCCTCGCTCGGAGTCGCCCCGAGGCCATTTCCCGCCGGGCGGCGTTCGGTCCCCTCTCGCACGGTGGGGCCGTCGTTCGCCGAGGCTCCTGATGGCCCGTCCGGGCCGAACCTGACCAGAACCTGACCAGAGCCGACCAGGATCTGTCCAAGACCTGTCCGAGCGCGCCCTCCAGCGCGTCTGGCCCGCTGATCTGGGCCTTCTTTCCCATCCCGGACCACCTGCGCGTCCCAGGGACTCCGGCAGAGGGTTCCAGCCCCTGCCCTTGGATGTCTCTTTTTCGGATCGGTCGCGCCCGAAATGAAGTCTAAGCACCCAGCCCGATTGGCAAGTGGCTGGCAGCGGGCCGGCAAGCTGCCCAGGGCCCGCCAGCGCGTGCTGCGCGACCGCCCCGAGACCTGCCCGGTCTGGCCCACCCTCGTATCCCGGTCTCGTGGCCCCACCTCCCGGATCCCGTGGCCCGGCTTCCCGGGTCCGCGCCGGATCGGGGACCGACGCACCCCGGCGCGCCCTGATCCTCCTCTCACCAGAGCGTTCGACACCGCAGAGGACTTGGATGTTCACACGTCGCGCGATTTTCTCGAGGCGGGCGGCCTCTGGCGCATGTCGTCGTGCTTCCTGACGAATCGCGCGAGATGACGCATCCTCGATGTCGATACCTGTTCGCTGGACCCGGTCACAGGGCCGCCGAAGGCGGCTCGTCTGCGGGAGGGAAGATGAAGCCGAGTGAAGTGAGGCGCCACGTCCTCGACGATCACAGCGAGCTCCGCGACATGCTCGTCCGTCTCGAGGCGCTGGCTCGAGACGAGCGCAACCAGACGAGCGACACCCTGCGGCTGGCCGGCGAGGCCCTGCTCGAGCGCCTCGCCACCCACATGCGGTGGGAGGACCGCTACCTCGGTCCCGCGGTGCGCGAGGCCGACGGCTGGGGCGATGCGCGCGCCGCGCTGCTGGCCGAAGACCACCGTGAGCAGCGCGAGATCCTTGGGTACGCCCTGGCCCAGCTTCGCGACGGCTCGCGTCCCAAGGCCCTCGTCGCGGTCACCCTGCTCGACCTCGTGGAGATGCTCCGCAAGGACATGGAGGAGGAGGAGGCAGCCCTCCTCGATCCCAGCGTCCTGCGCGACGACGTCGTGAGCATCGACACCGAGACGGGCTGAGCCCCTACCCCCACCGTGGGACCCACGGCCCGCCGCACACCCGGCATCGGGCGCGGCATCGAGAGGCCCGAAGCTGGCTACGGACGCGCGGGCAGGGACGCCCACTCGCCGGCCGTCGCCGGCGATGTCGGCGACGGGATCGGCGACGGGATCGCCGCCGCCTCCCCGGCGAGCAGCCCGCGCAGCTCCGCCAGGTAGGCCTCGATGTCCGCGGGTAGCTCGCCCGTGCCCGGCCCCGTGAAGCCCTGGATCAGGTACTCCTCGAGGAAGGCGTAGGCGTCGCGCGCAAAGGCGGAGCGCGGGTCGGTCCGGATCGCGCGCTCCAGGAAGAACTCGGTCTCGGACAGCCACGGCGAGTGGGTGACGTGAGACTCGCTGACGCCGAGCAGGTAGTACGCCTCGGCGAGCCGGCGCGCGTCGGTGGGGGCCGACTCCACGAAACGGAGCAGCTCGCTCGACGCCGCCACGAAGTAGACGAGGCCCCGCGGATCGGCAGGGAAGAAGCTCCGCAGCTGGGCCTCGCGCACCAACGCGCGCCCGGCGGCGAGCCGGTCGGACGGTTCGGCCGCGGGCTCCTTCCGGCCCAGCTCGCGAAGCGCCGCCGTCCAGCTCGCGATGTGGCGATCGAGATAGACCGGAACGTCTTCGCGACGACGGAAGCGTTCGAGCGTGCGGCTCGGTCGCTCGAGGTCGTCGCGGACACGGATCGCGACCTTCAGGTAGTTCTCGAAGGCGCCCATCTGATCGATCGCGACGGGCCGGGTGGAGGCCGAAGCGAGCAGCGTCTCGTAGAGCACCAGGGCCGACTCGAACTCCCGGCTGGCCACCGCGAGCCGAGCCTGGACCTCGAGCGGGAGCGCTTCGACCTCGGGCCGTGCCAGGAAGGCCTCGCCGAGATCGAGACCTGGCCCGGCTGGCAGACGGGAGTGGCATGCGAAGCAGTTCTCGATCAGCTGATGCAGCAGGAAGCGAGCGCCCTCGAGCTGCCCTCGCTCGAAGTTGATCCGGGCGTCTTCGATGTCGGTCGCGAGCGACCGGCGAAGGAAGTCGTAGCTTGGTGTGAGGGTGCTCGAGTGGGCTCCGAGGCGATCGGCGTGCACGGCGAGCGCCGCGAGTGCCGCGCGGGCCTCCTCGTGCGCTGCGCCCTCACCGAACGGGGGTTCGCCGAGACTGAGTACGAAGGCGTGCGTCACCGCCTCGAAGATCTCGCGCATGGTGGCCCGCGTCCCGGGCTCGGCTGCGCCTGCCGGCCCGGTCGCGGCCGGACGCTCTGCCGGCTCGTCCTCGGCCCGCGTCGGGACGGCCGGCAGCCCGGCCATGACCAGGCCGACCAGGCCCACCCACGCGAGCGTCGCGGGACGCGCTCGGAGAGCCCGGCGCGCGGGCACGGCCCGCGCCCCGGGCGGCGTTCCGCGACACCCCCGCGCGCCCCATGCGGCGACCTGCCCACCCCCTCGGCCGCACGCCGCCGAGGTTCCGGGTGCGGACACTAGATGCCCAGGTTCGCCAGCGCGTTGACGACGCGTTGGAGCGGGGGACCGAGCACCGGATGCTCGGCCTCGAAGCGTCGGGCGGCCTCGTCGAAGCGG
>CAYYUT010000111.1:0-8705 GCA_964474935.1 uncultured Spirochaetales bacterium | reverse complement strand
GCCCACCCAGGACCTCTCGGGCCTCCGCGCGACGCTCGCGATGGTCCGCGAGCAGCCGCGGCGTTGTCTCGAGGTGGCCGGGCCGCTCGAGCGCTTCGCGATGCGGGCCACGGGCACCTTCGCGGCCATCGCTCTCTGCGAAGACGACCTCGCTCTCGCCGATGAAACGCTCGAGGCGCTCGAAGGCTACGAGAGCGGAAGGCTCTCGGCGCGGGCGACGATCGCCGCGCTCGACCGAGCCCGACAGGGCTTCTTCGCGAACTCGGTGGCGTTCGAGCCGCTCGTGAACCGCAGCGTCGATCTGGTGTTCTGGGCGATGATGGGCCTCATCGCCATCACGAGCGTGCTCTTCGTGCTCCTGGCGCTCGCCGCGGGCCGGAGCGCCGTTCGCCACTCTGCGCGCCTGGACGAGGCCCGCCATCGGGAGCGCGATTCGCGGGTTCGCCACGAGCTGGCCATCGGCGGGTCGAGCGTCGGGATCTGGGACTACGACCTCCCCGATCGCGCGATCTTCCTCTCGCCGCAGGCCCGCGGGCTGCTCGGGATCGACGACGAGACGCCGGAGCCGTCGACCGCGGACGTCGTGGAGAGGATCCATCCCGAGGACCGCGCACGCCTCGGCGGGGCCTTCGCGAGCCACCTCGAGCGGGGCAGCGTGTTCGACGTGGTGTTCCGGGTGCGCCGCGACGACGGCCACCACCTCTTCCTCCGGGCCCGCGGTGCCGCGGTGCGCGGCTGCGACGGCTCGCCCGTCCGCATGGCCGGCTCGCTCCACGACGTCACGCGCGAGCGCAGGCTCCAGCAGGAGCTCGAACGCCACCAGAACGAGCTGCGTCTGATCTTCGACACGGTGCCGGTACGCATCTGGTACAAGGACGATCGGAACCGGATCCTGAGGGTCAACCGGGCGGCCGCCGAGTCGATGCGCCTGTCGATCGCCGAGATCGAAGGCGCCGACACCTACGAGCTCTTCCCCGAGACGGCGGCCAAGTACCACGCCGACGACCTCGAGGTGATCGAGTCGGGGCAGCCCAAGCTCGGAATCATCGAAGCCTACGCGCCCCGCGACGGGGAACGCGGCTGGGTGCGGACCGACAAGGTCCCCTACACCGACCCCGAGACGGGCCGGCGCTACGTGCTGGTGGTGGCCCAGGACGTGACCCGCGAGCTCCGGGCCCAGGAGGCGGCCCGCTCGAGCGACGAGCGCTTCGCGCTCGCCGCGCGCGGATCGAGCGTCGGCATCTGGGACTGGATCGATCTCGAGGGCGGTACGGAATGGTGGTCGGGCACCTTCTACGAGCTCATCGGGTGGGACCCGATCGAGATGCCCGCGAGCTACCGGAGCTTTCTCCGTCTGCTCCATCCCGACGACCACGCCCAGACCACCGAGGCCGTGCGGCGTCACCTCGAGGAGCGCGAGCCCTTCCGGACGAAGTATCGGCTCGAGCACAAGACCGAGGGCTATCGCTGGTTCCTCGGATCCGGGCAGGCGCTCTGGGACGAGCAGGGACGGCCCATCCGGATGATCGGCTCGATTATGGACATCCACGACCTCCAGACCACCCAGGAGACACTCGAAGCCCGCACCCGCGATCTCGAGCAGAGCAATCGCGAGCTCGATCACTTCGCCTACGTGGCATCCCACGACCTGCGCGCACCACTGCGCGGGATGGCGAACCTGGCCGCCTGGATCGCCGAGGACCTCGGCCCCCAGGCCGACGAGGACATGCAACTCAAGCTCGAGCTGCTCGAGGGTCGCGTGCAGCGGATGGACGCGCTGCTCTCCGACATCCTCGCCTATTCGCGCGCGGGCAAGCGCGACACACCGCCCGAACGGGTGGACGTCGCGGCCCTGGTCGAGGAAATCGTGGCCTGGATCGCGCCGCGTGACGGCGTGTCGGTACACGTGGCCGACGACGTCCCGGCCATCACCGTCTCGCGAACCCTGCTCGAGCAGGTCTTCACGAACCTGCTCTCGAATGCCGTCAAGCATCTCGATCGACCGGAGGGAACGATCCAGGTGCGCTACCTGCGGCACTTCGACCGCCACGAGCTCGTGGTGCTCGACGACGGGCCTGGCATCCCCGAGCGCTACCACGATCGGGTGTTTCAGATGTTCCAGACCCTCCGGCCGCGCGACCAGATCGAGGGCAGCGGAATCGGCCTCACCATCGTCCAGAAGCGGGTGCAGTCGGCCGGAGGCCACGTCTGGCTCCGCTCGCCCCTGCGCCGCGGGCGCGGCACGGCGGTCCACTTCTCCCTGCCCGTCGCCGACGACGCCGAGAAGGACGAAGGGGACGCATGAGCACGCGACGCGTCACGCTCCTCCTGGTCGAGGACGACGAGCTCGAGGTGATGGGCATCGAGCGGGCCATCGAGCGCTCGGGCGCATCGAACCGGCTCGTGGTCGCGCGCGACGGGGTGGAGGCGCTCGACCGGCTGCGGGGCGAGCACGGGCGCGACCAGCTCGAGCGGCCCTACGTCGTTCTGCTCGACCTGAACATGCCGCGCATGAACGGGCTCGAGCTGCTCGACGAGCTACGCGCCGACCCGGAGCTACGTGGCTCGGTGGTGTTCGTACTGACGACGTCGGACACGGAAGAGGACCGGGCGAGCGCCTACGCGCGAAACGTGGCCGGCTACATCGTCAAGAACGACTCGAAGCAGAGCTACGACCACACCATCGAGCTCTTGAACCGCTATGCGGCGATCGTCGAGCTGCCCTGAGAAACGCCCCACGCCGCTCAGCCGAGGAACGGACCGTCGATGCAGAAGGTGATGCCGAGGCCCTGGTTGTTCACGAACATCCGGGTCCCGTCGGGCGTGAAGCAGGCACCGGCGAACTCGCTCCCGTCGAGCGAGTAGCTCGCGAAGGGGAAGATCTCGCCCGACGGCGTCACGCCCCGCACCAGGTCGGGGCCGTCGCCGTCCTCGCACAGGTAGAGAGTTCCGTCGGGCGCCACCGTGATGTTGTCGGGATTGTCGAGGACGGCGGCGTCGGTCGATTCGACCACCAGGGTGAGGGTCTCGGCGACCGGGTCGTGCGCCCAGACCTGTCCATCGCCTGCGTCGCCCCCCGTGGTGCACACGAAGTAGATCAGGCCGTCGTGGTACCAGGCCCCCTCGCCGCGCCGGAAGATGGCGGCGCCCTTCGACTGCGCCTCGAACCGAAGCGTGTCGTCCACCGGGTCGACGTCCTCGAGCTCGACCCATTCCACGGGGAGCGGCTGCCCCTTCAGCGCGAGGAAGCCCGAGCCCGTATCGACGCTGGGCATGTCGCGGACGACGAGCGCTTCGAGGACGCCGCCGAGCCGAAGGCGCCCGTACCGACGCGGGCGAAAGCGGTAGAGACAGCTGTCACCGCGGTCTTCGGTCTGGTAGACGATGCCGGTCACGGCGTCGGTGGCGACGGCCTCGTGATTGAAGCGGCCCATCGCGACGAGGGGAATCGGACGGACAGCGCCGCGGCTCCGCGCCGGGACCTCGAAGTTGTAGCCGTGGCGCTGCGTCAGGCTCGCATCGATCTCGGGCGTGTCGACGTCTTCTTCGCACGAGATCCAGGTGCCCCACGGCGTCAGGCCTCCGGCGCAGTTGCGGAGCGTTCCGGCCAGCGAGACGTAGTGGCGTTCGAGCCGTCCGTCGCGCGAGAAGACGAGCGTGGTGGTGCCACCCTTGGCAGCGGGGTCGTAGGTGCGCGCGGCCGGCCCTTCCACCGCGAATCCGCTCGTGGTGAGCTCGTGGTTGCGAACCAGGATCGTGCGGCCTCCGCGTCCGGGGAAGCAGGCCATGCCGTCGTGGCCGGGGGCCACGCGCGTTCCGTCGTTCATGACGTCGCCCGTGATCGAGAGAGCCTGGTACGAGAACGCCTCGGGGAGCGAGAGCACGGGCGAGACACGCAGCACATTCCCGACCGGCGAGCCGGCGAGCTCCGTCTGGTTGGTCGGGAGCTGCGGGACCAGCGGACCGAACCCGGCGCCTTCGGTGGGCTCGCCCCGGGCCGCGCGCTCGTAGAGGCACCCGAGCCCCCCGAAGAGCAGCGCACCTGCCGTGCCTCGCCCGACCATCCCCATGAAACCGCGTCGCGTGAGACCCGACGAAACGACCACAGCCGACCTCCCCAACCTTCTTGCTCCCCGAGGCGCTTCCACAGCGCGTCCCGAGTTGGGCTCTGGACCCGCGCCACGCGAGAACATGCCAGCCCGTGCGCGGCGACGGCGCGACGTTTCGTTGAGGCCTCGATGAGCAGCGCGTGTGCGAGCCGAAGGCAGCTTCGGTGCAGCTTCGGCGGCCATCGGTCCGTTCTGCGTCGCGATCCCTCTCGACCCCGGAAACCGTTGAAATGCCTGGGATTTTCCGCCCAGCTGCGAATGAGTGGTTTACACTACGACCCAATGTGTGAAAACGGCTCCGTCGGTCCCGACCGCGAGCCGCCAGGAGCCATGAGCATGCAGGCCTCGAATCCGCCCCGCGCGATCCGCGCGTTCTCCACCGCCCTCCGGGCCGCTCCCCTGCTGGCCGCGATCGCCGTCGGGGGTGTGCTCGCCGGCAGGGCGACACCCGTCTCGGCCAACCTCGATCTCAGCGAGATGGGCGCCCTGCTCGCCGTGCCCTTCGTCACCGCGGGTGCCGACGGGACGAACGGGTCCGAGTCGGTCCAGACGCTCCTCGAGAACACACTCACCGAGGTCGTCGTGACCAATGGGCTCGCCGAGGCCGTGACGCTCCACATCAACATCGTGAACGGCGACGCTGGAGAGAAGTGGCAGACCCAGTCGTTGGACTGCTTCGTGACGGCGCGCGAGACCACCCACTTCGTGTTCCGCAGCGACGGCGCCGGCGGAAGTACGCTCGAGTACGAGTGCAGCGTCACTGGCGCGACGGCGGCCAGCAGCCCCGACGCCCTCGGCCAGGCCCGCACCGAGCCGCTGGTGGCCGCCAAGGGGATCATGGTCATCGCGCTCGAGCAGGGCGGCCTCACCGTCTCGCGCAACGCCCTCTTCGGCGAGGCCACGGTGATCGACTCCGCCGCGGGCATGGCCTGGAGCGCTCCGGCCCTCTCGTTCCAGGGCCTCGACCCGCTCAGCCAGGACGGCGACCGCCAGTACCGCTTCAACGGCCTCGAGTACTCGACCTTCCCCGCCTCGCTCGCCACGAACTTCCTGGCGCCGAACCCGTGGCGCACCACCGAGCTCCTGCTCTTCTCGCTCGACGGCACTGCCGACGTCACCCCGGTGTCCGTGTCGCTCAGGGTCTTCTTCTACGACGACGACGAGACCGAGCGCGACGCGAAGCTCGACTTCGATTGCTTCGACATCGTGACGCTCGAGTCGATCGACCCGCGCCTCACCGAGGCGAACCTGGGCAGCACGGCCGGCCACCTGACCCTGACGCCCCAGATCGTGGTCGACCCAACCGTGCACGAGGCGACCGGCATCCCGCTTCCGCCCTTCGTCGGATTCCGGAATCGACCGGCCCACGGCTGGATCCTCTCGGCCACCGCGGCCGAGGACGTCGCCCGACCGGGCTTCGTGGGCGCCAACCCGGGCATGGGCGCCGCCTGGGCCCGACCGCTCGCGCAGTCCACGATCCAGCATCTGCCGCTCCCGGGCGACGTGGTGAACCTCGACGCGCGCTAGTCGCTGGGCGACGAGAGCGCTGCCGACGAGCCGGGCCGACCGAGACCGCGGGGTCTCGGGGGCCTGGCGCCACGCTCACACCCGGCACCGGGGGCGGATCGAGAGCCCGCCCCCCTGCGGGGGAATCCGCGGCTCGAGCCGACTGAATTCGGCCACCCCTGGCACGCGTCTACTAGGATGGCCGGGGGAAGAGATCGCCGCAGGGGGAGCCATTGAATTCGACGTCGGCCGCCACGGCACCGGGGGGGCGCGCGCCCGAGACGCGCGAGACGCCCAACCTCGCCGAAGCCCACCGGCGCTATCGCCGACGCCTCGAAGGCGTCGCGCAGCGAATCCTCGGGAGCCGCGCCGACGCCGAGGATGTGGTGCAGCGCGTGTTCCTCAAGCTCCCGAGCGCCCGCTTCGAGGGCCGCTCGAGCCTATGGACCTACCTGTACCGCTCGGCCGTGAATGCGTCGGTGAACGTGCTGCGTTCTCGACGCCGTCGCGAACGCCTCGAGGCGCGCCTCGCCGAGCGCGACGGGCTGGCCGCTGCGGCCTGCACCCGACGTGAGGTCGGGCCCGAAGCCCGCGTGCTCGAGGGCGAGATCCTCGCCGGCGTGGCCCGTGCCCTGCTGCGCGTCAAGCGCCAACACCGTCGCGTGCTGGTGATGCGCGTGATCTGGGGTCTCTCGAATGCCGACATCGCGGCGCTCGAGGGCATTCCAGCCGCCACCGTCGGCACCTGGCTCCGCCGCGGGCGCGAAGAGCTGGTACGCGAGATGAAGCCGATGCTCGACGAGCTCGAGGAGGGCACGCGATGAGGCACTGGCGCGCGCGCCGCATGCTCCCGGACCTTCTGGACGGGGACCTTCCGGCCGATCGGGAGGCCGCCCTCCAGGCCCACGTCGAGCGGTGCGGGCGATGCGCACGGCGGCTGCGCCGGTTCGAGCTCGCCGACCGGCTTCTCGCGCGGATGCCGCGGGCCTTCTTCTCGCTCGATGCGCCCGCGATCGCCGAGGCGCGACTCGGCCGGCTGGCGCTCTGGGAGCCGCGGCCCGTTCCCCGGGGGCATTCCTATGGGGGCACCGCCGCCGTCTGCTCGCTGGCGGCTGCCGCTGCGGTGATGGTTTTCGCCCTCGGAACGTTGGGCTGGACGCCCCTGGTGGGTGATCTCGGCACATCGACGGTGGTCGCGTCGGTCATGCCCGATTCGTCCTATGTTCCCCTCGGGTGGCGCTAGCGAGACCGCTCGCGGCCGTCCCCGAGGGCCCCAACGCGCGCTAAAATCCGCGTCGTCTCGGTAGGTTGTGATGTTCCACGGGAAGCCGTTCGAAATGAACCGTATCCGCGCCGCCCGGCAGGCGATGAGTTGGACCCAGGACGAGCTCGCCCACAAGGCGGGCGTCTCGCCGCGGACCGTGCACGCGGTCGAGAAGGGTCAGCGCTGTCGTCAATCGACCAAGCGCCGTCTGCTCTCGGCACTCGGCGTCCCGTGGGAGCTCCGCGAAGAGTACTTTCCGCGCGTTCATTCGGTCCGACGCCTCCAGACCGTTCCCGCGTCGGCAACTCGCCACGAGAACGCTCGCACCGCCTAGCCCCGATCGGGTTCGACCTCCTCCGGGCGAACCCATCGCTCAGCCCCTGGTCTCGCGTCTCGTTTTCTCGAACCCGGTTTCGATCCCAGCTCGTTCTGCCGATGGGTGAGTCGAGCCTCAGGCCAGCCGCTCCGTTCGTGGGCGAACGTCGTCGACGAAGCTCGTCGGCGCAGTCCGTAGGCGGAGCGCGTTGGACGCGGGTCACACGGCCGGCCGGTCGATCGCTCCGTGGAGGCGTCGAACGGCGTGCAACGCCCCAACAATGGGTCGCGAGGCCACGACGGCGGCGGTAGGCTGTCGGGCGAACGGTGCTCGCTCTGCGCACGCGTGAAGACCTCGGCATGCGTCGGAGCAAGCGCCTCGGAGAGATGGATGCGGCACGAGCTGGCACACGTCCAGCGACCTTCCCTTCTCGCCAGTCTGCGAACGGCGACGCGCACCCATCACGATCGGCTCGAAACCCATCCCGCACTCCGCGCCCTCGCCTCCGCGGGGATCGACCGCGCGACCTATCGCGATCTGCTCGGCGCCTTCTTCGGCTTCTACCGGGTGCTCGAGCCGCGGCTCGAGTCGGAAGCCGCGCGCGCCGGGCTCGCGCTCGACCTCGCCGCCCGCCGCAAGCTCCCCTGGCTGCGCTCGGATCTGCGTGCGCTCGGGCTCTCCGACGAGGCGGTCGAGGGGCTGCCCTCACCCTCCGGGCTGCCGTCGATCGCGGGCCCGCCCGCCGTGCTCGGGGCGCTCTACGTGGTGGAAGGCTCGACCCTCGGTGGCCGCGTGCTGCTCCGCCGCCTCCTGCGTGGCGGCGAGCTCCGCGATGCCGGCGCACTGCGCTTCTTCCGGGGCCATGGCGACCAGACCGGCGCGATGTGGCGCGAGCTTGCGGCGCTCCTCGAGGCGCCGCCGTCGAGTTCCGTCGAGCCGGCCGGGGCCACGCGCACCGCCTGCGCGCTGTTCGAGAGCCTCCAAGCCTGGCTCCACGAACGTGTGAGCGAGCCCGTGCGGGAAGGGGCCGATGGCGCCTGAAGCGATCGACCTCACGGCCTGCGAACGCGAGCCGCTCCACGTCCCGGGAAGCGTCCAACCGTATGGGGCGCTCCTCGCGCTCGACGACGAGGGGCGGGTGGCGCAGGTCAGCGCGAGCTGGGAGGGCCTGCTCGGAGACAGGGCCGATGCCCTGCTCGGACGCGCGCTCGCCGGATTCGCCCCGCCCGCGCTCGTCGCGGCGGCCGAGAACCTCTCGACCTCCGAGGCCGGAATCCTGCACGAGCTTCCCGCGCTCGAGATGGCGGGCCGGACGCTGGCGGCGACGCTCCACCGGAATCCCCAGGGTGTCCGGGTGGTCGAGCTCGAGCCGATCGATCCGCAGCCGGCGGGACGCGCGGCCGAGATCGATCGGAGCGTCCACAAGGACGTGATCGGCCTCGGCCGCCTCTCGGTCGAGCAGGGCCTGTTCGAGGAGACCGTTCGGGTCGTGGCTGGGCTAACCGGCTTC
>CAYYUT010000110.1:0-8728 GCA_964474935.1 uncultured Spirochaetales bacterium | reverse complement strand
GGACAGCGTTCCGAGGTCGGGGTGGATGTCGGTGTAGTCCGAGATGTCGTAGCCGTCGTCGCGCAGCGGCGACGGGTAGAACGGGAGCAGCCAGATCGCCGTGACACCCAGATCCTGGAGGTAGTCGAGGCGTTCGGTCACTCCCTGGATGTCACCGATCCCGTCTCCGTCGCTGTCGTTGAACGACCGGATCCGGAGCTGGTAGATGATCGCGTCCTTGTACCAACGCTCCGAGGGAATCACGCCGAGAGCACCGGCGCGCTCGCGCGGCGGTGGATACGGAACACGTGTCCCGGGCGTTCGCTCGGGTCGAGGCGTACGTAGTTCCGATGGCCCGACCACGTGTAGCGTTCGCCGCCGAGCAGGTCTTCGACGACGTACTCTTCGGCCGGAGCGATCCCCAGCTCGGCGATCGGAACCTCGACCCAGGCGTCCTGGGGGCCGAAGGGGTCGAGATTCGCGGCCACGAGCAGGTCGCTGCCGCCCGCGACGGCCCGTTTCCAGAACCAGAACACCTCGGGATTCTCGGATCCCAGGATCTCGAGATTCTCGAAGTGCTGGAGGGCCGGCTCCTCACGGCGGATCCGATTGACGAGGCTGATCTCGCGCTTGATGTGGCCCGGCGCATTCCAGTCGCGCTGCTTGATCTGGTACTTCTCGGAGTCGAGATACTCCTCGCTGCCCTCGCGCACCGCGACGTTCTCGCACAGCTCGAATCCGCTGTAGATCCCGTAGTTGGGAGCGAGGGTCGCGGCCAGGAGCAGGCGCACGCGGAACGCCGGGCGCCCGCCTTTCTGCAGGTATTCGTGCAGGATGTCGGGTGTGTTGGCAAAGAAGTTCGGTCGGTAGAACTCGTGCACGCCGGTCTGCGTCAGGTCGTGCATGAACTCCGCCAGCTCCCAGGACCGGTTCTTCCAGGTGAAGTAGGTGTAGGACTGGCTGAATCCGAGCTTGGCGAGTCCGAGCATGCGCTTCGGGCGGGTGAAGGCCTCGGACAGGAAGATCACGTCGGGATGCGCGTCCTGGACCTCGCGGATGCACCACTCCCAGAACGAGAGCGGCTTGGTGTGCGGATTGTCGACCCGGAAGATCTTGACGCCGCGCTCGACCCACAGCAGCAGGGCGTCACGGCAGGCCTCCCAGAGCGCCTCGCGGTCCTTGCACCAGAAGTTGAGCGGGTAGATGTCCTGATACTTCTTGGGCGGGTTCTCGGCGTAGTGGATGGTCCCGTCGGGCCGACGGAAGAACCATTCCGGATGCTCCTTCACCCACGGGTGGTCGGGCGAGCACTGCAACGCCCAGTCGATCGCGATCTCCATGTCGTGGTGCTTGGCGGTCTCCACCAACGACACGAAGTCGTCGACGGTTCCGAGCTCGGGGTGGATCTCGGTGTGTCCGCCTTCGGGCCCGCCGATCGCCCAGGGGCTGCCGGGCTCGCCCGGCTCGGCGCTCGGAGAGTTGTTGGCGCCCTTGCGGTGGCTGCGTCCGATCGGATGGATCGGCGGCAGGTAGATCACGTCGAAGCCGAGCTCGGCGAGCTCGGGGATGCGGCGCGCGGCGTCGGCGAAGGTGCCGTGCCGGCCCGGCTCCGAGGCCTGCGAGCGAGGGAAGAGCTCGTACCAGCTGCTGAAGCGCGCCCGCTCGCGCTCGACGACCACCTCGAACACGGTGGGGAAGCGGGTCCGCTCGGCATTCTCGAGCGGGACGTCGGCCAGCTCGGCCAGATCGTCGGCGAGCGCCGCCTCGATCCGTTCCTGCATCTCGCGGGCCGTATCGCCGACCGTGGCGACGGCCTCCTCGAGGCGCGCTTTGCCACGGCGCACGCGCTCGGCGGCGCGCGCGAGGATCACGGCGCCTTCGAGCAGCTCGGACGAGACCTCCTGGCCGGCATCGACCCGCTTGCGCAGCTCGGACTGCCAGGTGCCGAAGCGGTCGGGCCAGGCATCGACGGTGAAGCACCAGCGACCTGTCCGATCGAGCGCCACCTCGCCCACCCAGCGATCCGGATCGAATTCGTAGCGGAGCGGGGCCTCCTGCCAGACGCGGTCGCCGGGCGCCCGGAAGCGGGCCCGCGCCGAGATCAGGTCGTGGCCGTCCTTGTAGATGTCGGCCGTGATCTCGAGCCGGTCGCCCACGGTGCGCTTCACCGGGTGGCGGCCCGCGTCCACGCTGGGCTGGACGTTCTCGATCACGACCCTCGCGGGATCGGGCTTGGCTGCCTGGCTCATCGCCTCCTCCTGTCCCTCTCCCCGCAGGCGGGCCGCCAGCGCGGTGGCTGCGTCGCTGATCGCCGGTGCCATCTGCTCGTCCCAGACCCGACGCCACTCGGACTCGAGCTGGGCACGCGTCTCCGCCATGCGCCGGAGCCAGTCCCAGGGCGCTTCCGTTCCGAAACGCCAGATCTCCCGCCCCGCCCTTCGAAGCCCGTCGGCATCATGGCCCCAGGATAGCCATCTCGAGAACGATGCCCGGGAGTCGTGTCGCTGCTGCCACATGTGTTGATTCAGCCTCGTCTTGAAGGGAGTCCGCCGATGCCGCGCCGCGCGACAGCGGGTGCTGCACCGCAGGCGAGCCGGCGGGCAGACCGGCCAGGGTCGGTCAGCCGCCCGAAACCGCCTCGTGCCCCTCGAGCTCGGCCTGGGGCGGTGTCGCATCGTCGAGGTCGTCGAGGTACCCGTCCGGAAGGGCCACCTTCTGCCGCCCTCCCCGCTTGCCCCGTCGAGCCCGCATGGCCGCCGCCGGGAAGGGTTCGCCCCCATCGACCCCTGCGAGGATCTCCTCGAGATCGCCGAGGGTCTCGATCCGGATCAGCCGATCGCGGAGACGGGCGCTCCCCGGAAAGCCCTTCGTGTACCAGGTGGCGTGCTTGCGGAAGTCCCGCACCCCGTGGCGCGCCCCCATCCAGTCGACGAGTCGTCGGGCATGATCGAGCATGACACGGGCGACCGCCCCATAAGATGGAGGATTCTGTGGCATTTTTCCTGCGAACACGTTCGCAAGATCGCCGAAGAGCCACGGACGTCCGAGGCAGCCGCGTCCGACCACGACCCCGTCGCAGCCGGTGGCGCGCATCATGCGGAGCGCATCCCAGGCCTCCCAGATGTCCCCGTTCCCGAGCACCGGGATCTCGGGCACCGCCTGCTTGAGCTCTCCGATGCGACTCCAGTCGGCGTCTCCGTCGTAGAGCTGGGCCGCGGTGCGCGCGTGCAACGCCACGGCCGCGCATCCTTCGTCGGCCGCGATGCGACCCGCGTCGATGAACGTCTCGTGCTGGTCGTCGATGCCGACCCGGAACGTGATGCTCACGGGGCCCGCCTCGGCGGCACCGACCACCGAGCTCACGATGGAGCGCAGCAGGTTGCGCTTGAGCGGGATCGCCGCGCCGCCGCCGCGGCGGGTCACCTTGCGCACGGGGCACCCGAAGTTGAGATCGAGATGGTCGACCAGCCCGTCGCCCACGAGACGTCGGACCGCCTCGCGCGCGTAGTGCGCATCGACCGCGTAGAGCTGCAGGCTGCGGGGGCTCTCGGAAGGGTCGAAGCCGGCGAGTCGGAGCGTCTTCGAATTGCCTTCGACGAGTGCCCGCGCGGCGATCATCTCCGACACGTAGAGACCGGCCCCGAAGCCGCGGCAGAGCGTCCGAAACGGAGGATTGGTGATGCCGGCCATCGGGGCGAGCACGACGGGCGCTGCGAGCTCGAGCGCGCCGATGCGGAGCGGTTCGAACTCTCCCGGGCGTGCCGGGGGAACGTCACGATTTCGGGGGCCGATGTAATCCGGATCCATGTCCACCTCGAAGTCTCCGAGTATCGGCCCGCTGCCCGGGCGTGGCCAACGGGCTTCCGACGCGACCGACGCCTGCACGACATGCGTCATCCGACGGGCCGTTCGGACAGGGGCGGTCGGGTCGGGCGTGACTGCTCACGCCCTGGGCAACGTTCGCCCGCGCCGTGGGCAGCCGATCGACCCGCGACGCCCGGAGGCTTCGATCCGCGCTGCCGGCGCGGCGGCAGGCTTATTGCAAACGCACCGTCCGAACCCGAACCCCCGAGAGCGGAGCGGCAGCACGGTGACGGGCCATGGTGTCGGCCCGCCGTCGCAGCCGGACGCAGAGTCCACGAAGCGGCGGGGCGAACATGTCGGATCCTTCCCAACTACGCCTGGGAGTCGAGCACGAGTTCCACCTGGTGGACCGCACCGGCGCCTCCTCGCGACGGGGCGCGGAGCTGATCGAATGCGTGGAGCGGCTCGCGGCCCACCGCGACGCCGAGGCTGCGATGCACGTGGCGCAGGTGGGGCCCGGGATGATCGGTCTCACCCTCCGTCCGGCCACGGCCTTTCCCGTCTTCGCCCGACGCTATGCGTCGGCCCTGCGATCGACCCTCGAGGCGGCCCACTGGCTCGACCTGCGTCTCTTTCCGCTCGCAGCCCTCCCGGGTCTGGACGCGCCCGATTTCGCGCGGGCAGGCTTCGAGCTCGCCGCGTCGTCCGGGAAGGCCGGATCGGACCCTCGGCTGGCGACGCTGCTGCGCGCTCTCGAGCCGGCCCTGGTCGCGCTGGCCTCCGCGCATCCCTTCGTCGAGCCGCGGGCCCTCGCGCTCGACCGGGATCTCCGTGCGGAAGCGGCCCGGGCCCCGCTCGATCCGGGGGCGGTCGTGCGGACGCGGAGCGCGCCGATCGACGGAAACCACCCCTCCACGATCCTCGCGCTCGCCGAGCTCCTGTGGCTGGCCGGCCGACGCGTCGTGGGAGAGGGCATCGAGCTCGAGACGAAGGTCGGGCTGCGAGTGCTCGTCGACGACGGCGACCGGTTGTTCCTTCCCGATGCCGATCTCCTCCTCGGCGATCTCCTCGAGGCTGCGCTGGGCGACGACGTCCTGCATGCGCTGCTTCGTCAGTACGTCGACTCGCTCCTCGAGTTCGTGTCCGGCGGGGCCACGGCTGCCAGGATGCTCGATTCGTTGCGGACCCCCCTCGGTGAGTATCAGACCACCGGCATGCGATTGAGGGCCTCGTTCCCGCCTGGCACGCGCGCGCTCGGCGCGGACGAGGCACGGCGGTTCGTGGGCTACTGCTGCGACGAGTTCGAGCGCCAGGTGGGCGAGCTCGAGACCCTCTGCCACGAGCTGACTGTGAAGCCCGTCGCGGCCCTGCGCGGCCCGCTCGGCGTGCCCCCACCGCCTGTGCGCTGATCGCGGCGGCTGCCCCTCAGATCGAATCCGAGACACCTGGCACGAAGAGCGGCTGCATCTCATGGCGCTGCGCGTCGGCCGCGAGGCGCTCGTCGCCGGTCTCGTGGGCGCCCTCGGCCGCCGTTGCGAGTGTGGTCGCGAGCAGCCGGGCGTCGCTGCACGTGTTCAGGAACACTCCGGGCCGACGGAGCACGAAGCCCACCGCGTGACGAATGGCCTCGGGGTCGGTGAGCGGCTCGTACCAGCTGAATCGGTTCGTGCTGCCGTCGGGCCAACGGCGTCGCGCGATGGATTTGATCGTCTGGACGGCGACGCGGCGCTCGCCCGCCAGAACGAGCAGGCGCTCGAAGTCGGCCGCGTAGGACGGGATCTGCATCATGGTGAAGTTGTAGGGGAGCAATACGGAGTCGAACTCGAATCGTTCGAGGCTCCTCCGGTGCATGGCCGCAACGTGGCTGCCGTGACCCGTCACGCCGATGAAGCGCACCAGGCCCTCCGACCGCGCATCGACCAGGGCCTCGAGCGCGCCTCCCGGGCCCATTGCCTCGTTCCATTCCGCTTCGTCCACCAGGTTGTGGAGCTGGATCATGTCGACCCGATCGATCTGCATCCGCTCGAGCGAGCGGTGGAGGCTCGCCCGGGCGGCGGCTCCCGACCGGTCGCCCGTCTTGGTGGCCAGGAAGAAGCGGTCGCGGTGCTCCCGGAGCCACGGGGCCAGCCGCAGCTCCGATTCTCCGTAGGACGCCGCGGTGTCGATGTGATTGATTCCGTACTCGAGCAGAAGCTCGAGGACGCCCTGCGCCCGGGCCTCGCGCATGGCGGCGAGGGCGGCCGCTCCGAAGATCACGCGAGAGCTCTCGTGTCCCGTGCGTCCGAACCCGATTCGTTCGATGGGGGCCTGGGCCCGAGCGTTCATGGCGGCTC
The DNA here is from genome assembly GCA_964474935.1 of uncultured Spirochaetales bacterium. Taxonomy (GTDB): domain Bacteria; phylum Myxococcota_A; class UBA9160; order UBA9160; family JAFDDA01; genus CAYYUT01. The sequence goes on along the minus strand of CAYYUT010000110.1, from coordinate 2,612 downwards.
CCTGCGCGTCGCCTCGAGAAGGTAGGGCAGCCGGGGGACGGCACCCAATGCGGAGAGGGCGCCGACCCGTCGAAGGGCTAGCCTCTCGCCACGCCGTCCTGCTCCGGGCCGCCCGCCGCGCGGACGCTTCGGGCCGGAGTCGGATGCGTCGTCGAACCCCGAAACCCGACCGGAGGATCCGATCGATGCGACGTCCCTTCGTCTCCCTGCTCGTGCTGTTCGCCCTGCTCGTCGCTGGGCCGGCCCCGTCGGGCGCCGACGACGCCTTCGAAGCGCGGCTGCGCGCGGCGATGGACGGTGCGGTACGGAGCGAGGCCGATCGGGCGCGCGATGCGAACCGCCTGCCCGTCGAGACGCTCGCCTTCTTCGGAATCCGCGAGGACATGCGCGTCCTCGAGCTCTTCCCCGGCCGCGGCTGGTACACGAAGCTGCTCGGACCCACGCTGGCCGAGAAGGGAAAGCTCTACGTCGCGATCGGTACGTCCCGGATCGAGGAGGGTCTGCTCGGCGAGCCCGGCTTCGAGGCGGTCGAAGTCCTCGCCGGAGATCTCGAGCTCGAGAGGACCGAGCTTCGGGGGATCTACGATCTCGGATCCTTCTCGTTCGGCGTCGAAGGGCTCGACGCGGTGCTCACCTTCCGGAACCTCCACAACCTGACCCCCGAGGCCCGAAAGCGGGTGCACGAGGCGGCGTACCGGGCGCTGCGTCCGGGAGGCATCTACGGCGCGGTCGATCACACGCGTCGGCACATGGAATCGGCGAACGCCGAGAACCGGCGGCGAATGGATCCTGTCGAAGCCGTCCACGAGCTCGTGTCCTCAGGCTTCGTCTTCGAGGCCTACACCGATCTCCACTACCGGGCCGACGACGAGCTCCGCTACGAGGTCGGACGCCGCTCGGTGTCGGGCAACACCGATCGCTTCACCTTCCTGTTCCGGAAGCCCGAGTCCCGCTAGGAGAGCCTGCACGGGTTTCCGTGGCGGCGCCGGTGGCCGACCGGCTCGTCGGGTGGCGCCCTCGCTCCGGGGCTGGGGCCGGGTTCCCGATGCCGTCGCGACGACGGGTCTCTGGAAGCCCGCAGCCCCGCCCCTAGGCCCGCAGCACCCGGCCGGCGCGTGCGTCCGGCTGGTAGCGGTCTCCCTCGAGGACGTGACGCCCGTTGATGAAGACGTGCTCGATGCCGATTGGGAAACGGGCCGGGTCGTCGAGGGTGGCGGTGTCGTCGAGGACGCTCCGGTCGACGATCGTGAGGTCGGCCGCCTGGCCTTCGCGCACCAACCCGCGGTCGCTCCAGCCGAGTCGCTCGGCAGCTGCCCCCGTCATCTTGTGCACCGCCTCCTCGAACGAGAAGAGACCCTCGCGCACGTAGGTCGCGAGCACGCGCGGGAAGGTTCCGTAGGCCGCCGGATTCTGGTGACCCTCGCGGGTGACGAAGGTGTCGGTCTCGATGGTGCAGAGTGGATGGGCGAGCACCGCGCGAAGCGCGCCCTCTTCGCCCCGGTCGCCGCTGTAGGCGTGGTTCAGTACCCGGGCCTGGCGGCCGCTCTCGAGCACCAGCCGACAGTAGAAGTCGAATACGTCCATGCCTTCCCGGTCGGCCGCTTCGGACAGCCGCAGTCCGTCGTACTGGTTCAGGGCATCCGCGTTGGCCCGCATGATCTGGACGTCGTCGAGTCCGAAGCCGAGGGCCGCGAAGGCACCCTCGGCGAAACGCTTCAGTCCCTCGCGCGACGCCGGGTCCGCGAGCACCGATTCGAGCTTCGGGAGCAGGGGAGCCGGCATCAGGACGGCGGCCGTGGTGTTGCCCGCGGTGTAGGGGAACGCATCGAAGGCCACGTCGAGCCCCTGGTCGCGCGCCCGCTCGATCATCGCCAGCGCCTCGGCGTGGCTCGGCCAGGTGGTCCGACCGACGAAGATCAGATGGCTGATCTGGAAGCGGACCTCGGCGTCGCGGGTCACCTCGAGCATCTCGCGGATCGCGCGCAGGTTGTGCGCCTCGCCCTGGGCGTCGCTCTCGTAGGCCCCGCTCATCCAGCTGTAGGCCTTGAGATGCGAGGTGAAGAGCTTTCCGGCGGCCGCGGTCCAGCGAGCGAACTCGGTGAGCTCGGGGGCCTCGGCGAAGATCCCGGGCGCATACCCGAGACCGGTGCTGACGCCGACGCAGCCCGCGTCGAGCGCCTCTCGCACGAACCGCTCCATGGCGCGGAGCGCGTCGGCGTCGGGGGGCGTCGGGTCGAGCATGCCCGAGACGGCGGCGCGCACGGTCCCGTGGCCGACGAGCTGCGCGATGTTGAGCGATACCCCGCCCTGCTCGAGCGCCTCGAGGAAGTCGGACATCCGGCGCCAGGGGAGATCGATGGTCTCGTCGAGGATCAATCGGCTGGCGTCCTCGGCACCACCCCGGTTGTGGTCGGTGATCGGGGCCGGGCTGAAGCCGCAGTTCCCGGCCACCAGGGTCGTCATCCCCTGGCGCACGAAGGGCTCCACCAGGTCGCCATGGTCGTCGCCCGGCAGCAGCCAGTCCGAGTGGGAGTGGATGTCGATGAACCCGGGCAGCACCGAGCGGCTGCGGATGCTGGGCCGGCCAGTCGGCCCGATGAAGTCCACGTCGA
>CAYYUT010000109.1:0-8730 GCA_964474935.1 uncultured Spirochaetales bacterium | reverse complement strand
GATCAAGCGCAACGCCCTCCAGGACACCGTCACCGCCAAGCCCCGGCTCTCGGCTCCCCCCTCTGCGATCTCGCGACCCACCGGACCAGCAGCAAGGCCGACCGGGCCGATTGGACCGACTGGACCGGCCGGGCCGACCCGGCCAGCGGGGCCGGAGCCCGACGGACGACACCGGAGCCCGCGAAGACCGCCCGGCCGGCCCGACCCGCACGGGCCGCACGACCGGATGTGGACGGTCTGATCCAGTCGCTCTCTGGCGCCCTGTCCGGCGATCTCGTCTCTCCGCTGCGCCACGGAGGAGAGCTCGGCGAGTCCAGACCCGACCCCCTCGACCGGCTCCCCACCGGTCTCGCCAGGCTCGACCGGCTGCTCGAGGGCGGAATCCCACGTGGTTCGGTGAGCGAGATCGCGGGCCCCCCCGGCTCGGGCAGCACGGCGCTCGGACTCTCGCTGCTGGCCGCAGCCACACGGGGCGGTGAGGTCGCCGCCTGGATCGACCCCGAGGACGCGCTCGATCCCGGGCTGGCCGAGGCGTTGGGCGTCCGCCTCGAGCAGGTGCTCTGGGTGCGTGCGCCGGGCATGCGTGAAGCCCTGCGAGCGAGCGAACGCCTGCTCGAGACGCGTGGCTTCGGTCTGGTGGTGATCGACCGCCTGCCGCTCTCGGGCCCCGGGCCCGCCCCGGCCTCCGATCGGCCTGCCCGGAGATCCGTTCCGCGGCCGCCCTCCGTTCCGAGGTCGGCCTGGCAGCGGTTGCAACGGTCGGCCGCCCGCTCGCGGACTTCGCTGGTCCTGCTCGGGCACGAGCGCATCCACGACGTCAGCCCCGACCTCGCGCTCGTGCGCGAGCCGGAGCGGGCCTGCTTCGGAGGCCCGCCCCGGCTGCTCGAAGGCGTCGAGCTCCGGGCCACGCTGGCCCGTCATCGCTGGGGACCCACGGGCGGAGAGATCGGGCTGCGACTCGACTCGGGCTGATACGTCGTGGCCTCCCCCCGGTCCCGTTCCCGCATCGCCTGTCTGCTCGTTCCCGACCTGCCGCTCCAGGCACGGCTCCGTGCCGAGCCCGATCTCGTCGGACGTCCTCTGGCCATCGCCTCCGGCCCGGGCTCCCGCGCCGAGATCGTGGCGGCCTCGGCCGAGGCCGAGGCACGCGGCGTCCGGCGACTCACCTCGGTGGTCCAGGCGCGCGCGATGGCCAGTGATCTCGAGGTCCGCGTGTCCTCGCCGGCCATCGAGCAGGCGGCCCGCGCCGCGCTCCTCGACGTCGGACTCTCGTTCGCGCCGCGCGCCGACCTGGCTGCGCCCGGCCCCGGAGTCCGTGCCGCCGAGGCGGCGGTACACGTCGATGCCTCCGGCATGGGGAGGCTCTTCCCGGGCGAAGCGGCGTTCGCTTCGGCGTTGGCCGCCCGCGCCGAAGGCCTCGGCCTGCGCGGCGTGGTGAGCGTCGCGGCCTCGCGCAGCCTGGCCCATCTCACGGCACGCGAGCTGGCCTGCGCGTCGCGCGAGGGCGCCGGTATCCGGGTGGTGGCGCCCGGCGAGGAGCAGCGAACGCTCGCCGCATGGCCGATCGAGCTGCTCGATCCCGACGACGCGCTCGCCGACTCGCTCACGCGTTTCGGGATCCGGCGCGTGGGCGACCTGCTGCAGATCCCGGCCCGCTCGCTCGCCGCGCGTCTCGGGCCGACGGTGCGCCCCCTGATCGCACTCGCCCGCGGAGAAGAGCGCTCCCCGCCCCTGCCCGAACGTCACGACGAGCGTCGTCTCGAGGAGTCGTTCGATCTCGAGCATCCGATCGACCGGCTCGAGCCGCTCCAGTTCGTGGCGCGGGGCATGCTGGCACGGCTGTGCGAGCGACTCGGGCTGCGCGGGCTCGCCGCCGGAGACCTCGACCTCGTGCTGCATCTGGAGGGCGGCGCCCGCGATGCGCGGCGCAGCGGCGTCGCTGCACCCACCCACGAGGTGCGGGTCCTGCTGCGGTTGTGCATGCTGGCCCTCGAGGCCGGGCCGCCCCGGGCGCCGATCGAAGCCGTCTCGCTCGCCACCGAGGGACAGCCGGCCCGCAGCGATCAGCTCGACCTGTTCCGTCCGCCGGGCCCTGCACCAGCCGAGCTGCACCGCACGCTCGCCGAGCTCGAAGCCCTGTGTGGACCGGACCGCGTCGGCGCTCCGGCGGCGCTCGACGAGCATCGCCCGGGCGGGTTCGGGCTCCGACCCTTCTCGCCGTCGAACCCGCCGGCCCCCGATGCATCGGTGACGACCGGGAGCCATGCGGCGCCGCGGCTCGCGCTGCGCGCCCTGCGTCCGCCGCTGCCTGCACGCGTGGAGACACGCGACGGTGTCCCGACACACGTGACGAGCCGCGTCGCGCGAGGTCGCGTCACCGACGTCGCGGGTCCCTGGAGGATCAGTGGTGCCTGGTGGGCTCCCGAAGAGCACTTCTCCTACGATCAGTACGACGTCGAGATCGAGGGGCACGGGGAGGGGGGTGGCCCTCGCCTGCTCGCGCGACTGCGATTCGATCGCACCCGACGGAGCTGGCATCTGGACGCGCTCTACGACTGACATGCGCCGCGACCGGCCTGCCGTCATCTGCCCGCCGGCCGTTCAACCAACCACCCGCGAAGGGAGAAGCATCCTCCATGACCGCTCACGCACCCCGACGACGCCACGAACCGTCCGAATCCTCTCGGCCGTCCCGATCGGACCGCCATCGCCAGCCGGAGTCGGGATTCGCTTCGGACTCGCCGCTCCTGATCCTCAAGGGCTTCCTGGCGCGGCCCCGCGAGGTGGGCTCGATCGTTCCGAGCTCGCGCTTCCTCGAGCGCCGCATCGTCCGCGCGGCCGACATCGCATCGGCCCGCACGATCGTGGAGCTCGGCCCCGGCACCGGCGGCACCACGCGAGCGCTGCTCCGCCAGATGCGCCCGGACGCACGCCTGCTCGCGATCGAGATCAACCCCCGCTTCATCCGGCTCCTTGAAGAGCGTTTCGACGATCCGCGCCTGATCGTGCATCGCGGCAGTGCGGCCGAGATCGGGGCGGCCATGCAGGAGCACGCTCTGCCGCCGGCCGACGTCATCCTCTCGGGAATTCCGTTCTCGACGATGCCCCGCACGCTCGGCCTCGAGATCCTGGCCTCGGCGCGCGCCGCGCTGGCGCCGGGTGGACGCTTCGTGGCCTATCAGCTCCGCGATCGGGTCGGCACCCTCGGACGCGAGGTGTTCGGCCGCCCCGACGTCCAGTTCGAGCTGCTCAACGTGCCGCCGATGCGGGTCTTCCGCTGGTCCAAGAGCGACGCAGCCGGCGCCTAGCGATCCCCGGTCCCGTCGGTGAGCCTCACTCCGGCGGCTCGTCGGGCGGAGGCTCGCCGCCCCGCTTCCGCTGGAGCGTGAGCCCCGCCCGCACGGCGGGGCCCGCGCCGGCGCGGAACACGGCGTCGGCCCCGAAGCGACCGGTGATCTCGTCGAGCGCCCGATTGAGCGACCCGCGCCCGGCGGACGACTCGGAGAAGAGGGGCAGCTGCGCGGTCCCCGAGGCCACCAGGTTCGTGGCCCCGACGCCGAGCAGGCGGACCGGCTCGGCGAGGGGCGTCGCGGCGAGCAGGGCGTGCGCCGTCTCGGCGATCGAACGTCCGTCGTCGGTGGGGTCGGCGAGCGTGCGCCGGCGGGTGAGGAGCGGGAAGCCGCGCGGCCCGGGTACCTGGCGGCGCCCGAGCTTGAGCTTGAGCAGGACCGTGCGTGCCGCCAGCTCGTCCCGCCGCATCCGCCGCGCCACCGATTCCGCATGCGTCCAGATCGTCGCCTCGAGGACCGCGCGATCCGACACGTCGCGCGCGAAGGTGTTCTCCTCGCTGTACGACACGGCGTCGCGGTAGGGGTCCACCTCGCGCAGGTCCTCGCCTCGCGCCAGCGCCGCGATCGATGCGCCGAAGCGCCCCAGCCCGCGCTCGCCGCCCGTTGCGGGCGCTCGTGCGAGATCCCCGACCGTCCGGTAGCCGAGCCCACGGAGCCGATCGGCGGTCACGGGCCCCACGCCCCAGAGCCGTCCGACGTCGAGCGGATCGAGGAACTCGCGCACCGCCTCGGGTGCCACCTCGAGCAGACCGTCGGGCTTGGCCGCCTCGCTCGCCAGCTTCGCCACGAGCTTGACCGGAGCGATACCCACCGAGACCGCGAGCCCCGTCTCGTCGCGCACGGCCGCCCGGAGCGCATGGCCCACCTCGACGGCCGGGCCGAGCAATCGCTCGCTGCCCGAGAGATCGAGGAAGGCCTCGTCGAGCGAGAGTCCCTCGACGGCTGGCGTGAAGCGGCGAAAGATGTCGAAGATGCGCCGCGACTCGCGCCGGTAGCGCGCCATCTCGCCACGCAGGAAGACCGCGTCGGGACACAAGCGGCGTGCGAGCGCCACGGGCTGCGCCGAATGGATGCCGAAGCGGCGCGCCTCGTAGCTCGCCGCGCTCACCACGCCGCGATCGGACGTACCCCCGACGACCACCGGTCGCCCGCGGAGCTCGGGCCGGTCGCGCTGCTCGACGGACGCGTAGAACGCGTCCATATCCGCGTGCAGGACCACGCGCTGCATGTCGGAGCGAGTCTACCGCGATATGCTCGGCGACCCATGAGAACACGAACCGACTTCCGCCCCCTCGACGCGCCCGGCATGGACGATCCCGTGCGGCTCGCCGCCAGCGAGCCCCCGACCACCTCGGGCGCCCGGCCGGCCGACCCCGGGCGGGCCGCCGGCGTCCGCTGGGATCTCGCCGATCTCTACGCGGGACCGGACGATCCCGCGATCACGCGCGACCTCGAGTCGGCGCAGTCCGACGCCGAGAGCTTCGCGGAGCGCTTTCGGGGTCGGGTGGCGACGCTCGATGGCCCGCAGCTCGCCGAGGCCATCGACCAGCTCGAGAAGCTCTCGGAACACGTCGCGCGGGCCAGCGCCTTCGCGGGCCTGCTCTTCGCCGCCGACACGAGCGAGCCGCGCCACGGCGCCCTGCTCCAGCACGTGCAGGAGCTCGCCACGGGGATCCGCAACGCCCTCGTCTTCTTCGAGCTCGAATGGGTCGATCTCGACGACACCCGGGCAGCCGAGATCCTCGGGGATCCGGCCCTCGAGGCGCGCCGCCACTACCTCGAGTCGGCCCGACGCTACCGGCCGCACGTGCTGAGCGAGCCCGAGGAGCAGCTGCTCGAGGAGCTCTCGAACACGGGGCATCGCGCCTTCTCGCGTCTCTTCGACGAGATCATGGCGTCGATGCGATTCGATTTCGAGTACGCCGGCAAGGCCGAGGACCTGGGCGAGGAAGAGGTGCTCTCGCGCCTGTACGCGCCGGAACGGGAGGAACGCAAGGCGGCCGCCGGCGCGCTCACGGCCGGCCTGCGCCGCAACTCCCGCATCCTGACCTTCGTGTTCAACACCCTGGTGTTCGACAAGGCGGTCCAGGACCGGCTCCGCCACTACGCCCATCCGGTGCAGAGCCGGAACCTCGCCAACGAGATCGACGACACCACGGTCGAGGCCCTCCTGGCCGCCTGCGAACGGGGCTTTCCGATCGTGCAGCGCTACTACCGCCTCAAATCGAAGCTCCTCGGGCTCGCCCCGCTCCACGACTACGATCGCTACGCCCCCCTCGACGCCGACGCGTCCCTCCGCAGCTTCGACGACGCCCGAAGCGTCGTGCTCGACGCCTACGGACGATTCTCGCCCGAGATGGCCGAGATCGCGGGACTCTTCTTCGAACGCCGGTGGATCGACGCGGAGCTCCGGCCCGGAAAGCGAGGGGGAGCCTTCTCGGCCTCGACGGTGCCGTCGGCACACCCCTACGTCCTGCTCAACTACACCGGCAACCTGCGCGACGTCATGACGGTGGCACACGAGCTCGGCCACGGGGTCCACCAGTACCTGGCACGCCAGCAGGGCCTCTTCCAGCAGGACACCCCCCTGACGACGGCCGAGACGGCCAGCGTGTTCGGCGAGATGCTGGTGTTCCGAAAGCTCATGGAGAGCGAGCCGGACCCGAAGGTCCGGCTTGGGCTGCTCTGCGGGAAGATCGAGGACGCCTGCGCCACCGTGTTCCGCCAGGCCGTGATGACCCGCTTCGAGGAGCGCCTCCACGCCGCCCGCCGCTCCGAGGGCGAGCTCGCCACCGAGCGCATCAACGACATCTGGATGGCCAGCAATCGTCCGATGTTCGGCGACTCGGTGGAGCTCACCGACGACTACGCCTGGTGGTGGCTCTACATCCCGCACTTCGTCCACTCGCCCTTCTACTGCTACGCCTACAGCTTCGGGGAGCTCCTCGTGCTGGCGCTGCTGCACCGCTACGACGAAGAAGGTGCGCCCTTCATACCGCGCTACCTCGAGCTGCTGCGTTCGGGCGGGTCGAAGTCGCCGCCGGAGCTTCTCTCCGCGGTGGGCGTCGACATCACCCACCCCGAGTTCTGGGACGGCGGACTGGCGCTGATCGACGACATGGTCGGACAGGCGGAAGAGTTGGCCGAGTCGGTGGCCTGATGGACGACCCCGGCATCCTCTGGGTGCTGACCCTGCCGCTCGGCTTCTTCATGATCGTGGTGCTCGGGGGAAGTGCACCCCCCGTGTCGGGCCTCCGGCTCGTCGCGGCGGGGGCCGTGCTCGCCTACGGCCTGTTCGGGACCGTGGTCGCGGCAAGGCAGCAATGGTCGCTCGGCCGCTACGAGCCGGTCACCGCGCGGGTCATCGAGTCGGAGCGGGGCGCGCGCCGCTACGACTGGACCTTCGCCTACGAATACGAGTGGCAGGGCGAACGCCGGGTGGGATCGCGCGTCACGTACGCCCCCCGACTGCGTTCGCGGGGCGACACGGATCGCCTGGCGGAACGCTATCCGACGGGCGCCGAGATCGAGGTCCACGTGGATCCCGAGAGGCCGTCGCGCTCGGTGGTCCTCGCCGCCCCGCACTACGGCCTCGCGATCGCCGGTGCCATCGTCCACGGGAGTCTCGCGCTCGCCCTGGGCGTGACGATCGGGCGCCGACCACGGGGCGCTGCCCGAGAGAACCGATCGAGCCACCCGTCCTAAGGCCTCGCCCGGATCCGCCGAGAAGAGAAGCTCGCCCAGGAGAACACCCATGCGCCACGCAACCCGTACGGCCCCTCAGGCCGGGGCCCGTCCGACCCACCCGATCCGAGTCCTGCTGGCGGTGCTGGGAGCCGGCTGGCTCGCCGCCTGCCAGACGCCCGGACCCTACGAGCTCGGGGTCGAGGCCGAGGATCGCGAGGCCTGGGCCGAGGCGGTCGCCCTCTACCAGGAGGCCGCCGAGGAAGGCAGTGCCAAGGCGCTGTACCGGCTCGGCGCGCTCACGCTCGACGGACGCGGCGTCCCCTTCGACGAGGAGGCCGGCCTCGACCTCGTGCGTCGTGCCGCCGAGGCCGGCTACGCGCCGGCCCAGAATGCGATGGGCGTCTTCCACGCCTCCGGCACGGGCTTCGAGGCGGACCCGGAGCAAGCCGTCGCCTGGTATCGCCGCGCCGCCGAGCAGGGCGACGCCATGGGCCAGTACAACCTGGCGATCCGGTACGACAGCGGCGAAGGGGTCGAGCCAGACCCCGCGGAGGCCACGCGCTGGCTCGAGCGCGCAGCGGCCGGGGGCGAAGCGCGCGCAATGTTCAACCTGGGGGCGCGCTACCTCCAGGGCATCTCGGTCGAGAAGGACGTCGATCAGGCGATCGAGTGGTACGGGCGCGCCGGCGACGCCGGATACCTCGATGGCTACAAGGCGGTGGGCGAGCTCTATCGCACCGGGCAGGAGGGCACCAAGGACCAGGCGCTCGCCCTCGAGTGGTACCGGAAGGCAGCCGAGCAGGGCGACGTCGCCGCCCAGCTCCGCATGGCGCACCTCTACCTGAACGGCTCCGCGGTGCAGGACGAAGCGCAGGCCTTCCAGTGGTTTCTGCGGGCCGCCGAGCAGGGCGAGGCGTCGGCCCAGGTGAACGTGGGCGTTCTCTATTCCAAGGGGCGAGGTGTCGAGCCGGACATCGCGCAGGCGGCCGAGTGGTTTCGGAAAGCGGGCGAGCAGGGCAACGCGACCGCCCAGTTCAACCTGGCGAATCTGTACATCCAGGGCGAGGGCGTGGCGCGTGACCCCGAGCAGGCGCGCCTGTGGTTCGAACGCGCGGCCCGCCAGTCGCACACGCCTTCCGTCTGGAACCTGGCGATGCTCTACTACCACGGGATCGGGGTCGAAAAGGACGAGGAGAAGGCCGTGGCTCTCGCCCGCTTCGCGGCGCAGCAGGGACACATCCGCGCACGCGAATTCATGGTGAAGCGCGACGAGGGGGCCGAGGGCGCGAACGCCCAGCCTACGGGCGGAAGCGCGCTTCCTTGATGCCGCGCTAGTCCCGCGTCCGCCGCGAGCGCCGCGTCCGCCTGCGAGGCGGCCCCCCGGAGCCGCCGGGGTCGAGACGCCCCGCGAGCCCCAGATACTCGAGCGCGACACCCTCGCGCAGGCCCCAATCGCTGACGGTGAAGCCTTCCAGACCGAGCCGTTCGGCCGCGGCGTCCAGGACGAGTGCCCCCACCGGGAGCAGGTCGGCACGGCGCCGACGGATCCCCGGCATCTCGAGGCGTTCGTCGTGGGTCGACGCGGCCAGGCGTTCGGCGAGAGCGGCGAGCTCTGCGCGCGGGATCCAGCGCTCGTTGATCGCGCCCACCGGATCCCGACCGCGCTGGGCCGCGCCCAGCCGCGCCAGCGCGC
>CAYYUT010000108.1:2955-8743 GCA_964474935.1 uncultured Spirochaetales bacterium | reverse complement strand
AGAAGGCCGACGTGTTGATCGAAGGCTTCCGGCCGGGCGTGATCGATCGTCTCGGCCTCGGGCCCGACGTCTGCCGCGCCCGCAACCCGCCTCTCGTGTTCGGCCGCATGACGGGCTGGGGTCAGGACGGCCCGCTCGCCCAGGCGGCCGGCCACGACATCAACTACATCGCGCTCGCCGGGGCGCTCGACATGCTCCGGCGCAAGGGCGAGGCGCCGGTCCCCCCGCTCAACCTGGTGGGCGACTTCGGAGGCGGCGGCATGCTGCTGGCCTTCGGGGTGGTGTGCGCCCTGGTCGAGCGCGCGCGCTCGGGCGAGGGCCAGGTGGTCGACGCCGCGATGGTCGAAGGCGCCGCGGTGCTCACGACCATGTTCTACACCTTCCGCAAAGCGGGCCTCTGGCGAGAGGAGCGTGGCACCAACCTGCTCGATACGGGCGCCCACTTCTACGACACCTACGAGACCTCGGACGGCCGCTTCGTCTCGATCGGATCAATCGAGCCCCAGTTCTACGCGCAGCTCCTCCAGCTCACCGGCCTGTCGGATGCCGAGCTGCCCGGACAGATGGACCGCGAACGCTGGCCGGCCATGAAGCAGAAGCTCGCCGAGATCTTCCGTTCCAAGACCCGCGACGAGTGGTGCGAGATCATGGAGGGGACCGACGTCTGCTTCGCCCCGGTGCTCTCGATGAGCGAGGCCCACGCGCATCCCCACAACCGCGCTCGCCAGAGCTTCGTCGAGATCGAGGGGGCCCTGCAGCCGGCCCCCGCGCCGCGCTTCGACCGGACGCCACCGGCCGTGCAGCGTCCGCCCGCACACCCGGGCGAGCACACCGACGAAGCGCTCGCCGACTGGGGCTTCTCGGACGAGGACATCCGCAAGCTGCGCGACGCGGCGGCCATCGCCTGACGCACCCACCGAGGCGTGCGCGGGCCCACCGGGGCCGACGCAGGCCGGAAGGAGACCCGCATGATCGGCGCCGACCCGCGCTACCCGAAGCAGCGGAGCGAGGTCCTCGACGGCAAGTCGATGGCCTATGTCGACGTCGGCGAGGGCGACCCGATCGTCTTCCTGCACGGGAACCCGACATCGTCGTACCTGTGGCGCAACGTGATGCCCCACCTCGAGGGGCGGGGCCGGCTGATCGCTCCTGACCTGATCGGCATGGGGGATTCCGACAAGCTCGATGCGAGCGGCCCCGGCCGCTACCGCTTCGTCGAGCATCGACGCTTCCTCGACGCCCTGCTCGAGAAGCTCGGCGTGCGCGAGAACGTCACCCTCGTGATCCACGACTGGGGCTCGGCGCTCGGCTTCCATTGGGCCGAGCGGCACCGCGAGGCGATGCGCGGGATCGCCTACATGGAGGCGATCGTGAAGCCGCTCGTGTGGGACGAGTGGCCGCCGCCCGTCAAGCCGGTCTTCCAGGCCTTCCGCTCCGAGCAGGGCGAGACCATGATCCTCGAGCAGAACTTCTTCATCGAGCAGGTGCTCCCGGGGGCGGTGCAGCGCACACTCGGCGAGGCCGAGATGGAGATCTACCGGCGCCCCTTCCAGGAGCCCGGCGAGGCGCGCCGGCCCACCCTCACCTGGCCGCGCGAGATTCCGATCGAAGGCGAGCCTGCCGACGTCCACGAGATCGTCGCGACCTACGGACGTTGGCTCGCGGAGGCCGAGCTGCCGAAGCTGCTGGTGCGGGCGAACCCAGGCGCGATCCTGCGCGGCGTCGCGCTCGAGTTCGCGCAGTCGTGGCCCAACCAGACGGAGGTGGAGGTGGCCGGCACCCACTTCATCCAGGAAGACTCGCCCGACGAGATCGGACAGGCCGTTGCCGACTGGCACGCCCAGATCTGCTGAGAAATCCCGACCGGTCGCCCGCAAGCGGCCTGCGCGACACGATGGCCCACTCGGCCCCCGAACCAAGGAGAATGCCATGACCCCGAACGAATCCCACACCCAGCGCGTGATGCTCGTGACCGGCGCCGCCAGCGGCATGGGCCGCCTGGTCGCGCAGCGGATGGCCGACGCCGGCGCCACCGTGGTGGCCGCCGACGTGAACGAGGCCGGGCTCGACGAGACGGCAGCCGGCCGCGACGGAATCCGACCCCTTCGACTCGACGTCACCGACACGGTGGCGGTCGCGGCGGCCGTGAAGGAGATCGAGGCGAACTTCGGCCCGATCGATCGGGTCTACAACGCGGCCGCGATCATGCCGACCTGCGCCCTTCCCGACCAGACCACCGACGAGATCCTGAAGATCATGGAGATCAACTACGGGGGTCTCGTGAACGTGACGAAGGCCGTGCTCCCGGGCATGCTCGAGCGCGGCCGAGGCGAGTTGGTGCAGTTCGCCTCGGTGGCGGGCTGGATGCCGAGCCTCCACTTCGGGGCGTACAACGCCTCGAAGTTCGCGGTGGCCGCCTTCTCCGAAGTGCTGCACCACGAGACCCGCGACCGGGGCATCCGATCGGTGTGCGTCTGCCCGCCGCCGGTGGCGACACCTCTCCTCGAGCAGGCCACCTCGCGGCCCAAGGTGCTCGACCAGGCCCCCCCGATCGCGCCCGGCACCGTCCTCGATGCGATCGACAAGGCGCTCGCCCGGGGCGATTTCTGGGTGTTCCCGAACTTCCAGGCCCGGCTCACCGTCTGGATGCGGCGCTTCCTGCCGAACTTCGTGTGGCGTCAGGTCCATCGAATCGAGGGACGCTGACTCCCCACGGGGCGGATGTCCGCTTCTGCGGATTCCGATGGCTGCCTGAACGGGCGGTCGGGTAAGATGCGGCGGGCTGTGTAACCAGGCACACGCACACGGCACCCGCACCGGAGCCGATCTCGGCCCGGTGGGCGTCGCCGAACGACCCGAGGGAGCCCAGGATCCGGGGAGCCTCTGCGACCGTCCGCGACATCACGGGCACCCCGACCCCGCGCCTCTCGTGACATACCAGACGCCCGCCCCCTGGGCGGCGCCCGAGAGGAACCGTCCATGGCCGCGCCCCGCCATCTCCTTCGCCCCCAGCGCTCTCGCTCGACGCTCCGCGCCCGGCTCCAAATGCTCGCCGTGCTCGCCGTCGCCGGGACGCTGGTCGGAGCCAACTGCAACAACCAGGAAGAGCCCACCGGGGTGGCGCTGTTCGCGAGCCCGGTGGTCGACACCCTGGCGCTCTCCGAGGACGGAACGCTCCTGCTCGTGGCCAGCACCACGAGCCATCTGGTGGACGTCATCGATACGGCGACCTGGCAGGTGATCCGCCAGATCGAGGTGGGCCTCGATCCGGTGAGCGTCGAGATCCGGCCAGGCGCGCTCGAGGCCTGGGTCTCCTGCCACGTCTCGGACAGCGTGCTCGTGATCGACATCGACCCGACGAGCGACACCTTCCTGCAGGTGATCGACACCATCCAGGAGCTCGTGGGCGGCGTCACCGCCTTCGACGAGCCGGTCGGAATCGCCTTCAAAGAGGACGGGAGCCGCGCCTACGTGGCGCTCTCGTCCACCAACGACGTCGCGGTGATCGACGCCGCCACCCGCGCCATCCTGAAGCGGATCCACATCACGGCGCAGGAGCCCCGGGCGCTCGCGGTCCGCAACGGCCTCCTCTACGTGCTGCCCTTCGAGTCGTTCAACCAGACCGAGCTCTCGCTCTGCCCGAATGGCGGTGGCGGGGCGCAGTGCACGCTCGGGTTCGGCGACTTCATCGACTTCGTGATCGAGAGCCCGAACATCCCGGGCGCCGACTCGCGCATCGTGCGCGATCCGCAGGCCCCCGACCGCGACCTCTACGTCTACGACACCAATGCCAACGAGGCCGAGGTGACGATCGTGGACGGCATCGGGACCCTGCTCTACGACCTGGCGGTCGACAGCACAGGCCGTGTCTTCATCGCCCAGACCGAGGCGTTGAACGACGCCAACGGCGGCGCCAACGACAACGGCGAGAACGACCTGATCGAGCTCGGCAACCGGCCCTTCCTGAACCAGAGCGGCCGGGTCGACTGTGGGCCCGGCGGCTGCGGCGGCCCCTCGGTCATCGAGCTCGAGCCCCTGCCCCCGGCGAACCCGGCCAGCGGCGACCAGCTCGCGAACCCCTACGGGATCGAGATCAGCGACGACGACTCGACGGTGGTGGCGACCGCCGCCATGACGAGCCGCCTGTTCACCATGGACGCCAGCTCGGGCCAGGTGCTCGACATCCTCGACATGAATGCAGGCGTGGCGAACGACTTCGGCCAACAGATCCCGCGCGCGGTGGAGCTCGTGTCCGACGCACAGGGCGCGCCGAGCATGGCCTACGTCCACAACTCGCTCGAGGACACGGTCTCGCGGGTCGACGTCTCGAACCCGTCGAACCTGGTCCACATCTCCAAGCTGGCCGTGGGCGACGATCCCACACCCGACGAGATCCGCCGCGGCCGGATCGCCTTCACCACGGCCTTCGCCTCCACCACCGGCACCTTCTCGTGCGAGAGCTGCCATCCGGACGGCAACACCGACCAGCTCCTCTGGCGGATCGGCGGACCCTGCTTCTTCGGCGACTGCACGGGCCACGACGAGATCCGGAGCACGATGCCGGTGCGCGGCCTGAAGAACACCCTGCCCCTGCACTGGGACGGGAGCCTCGGCGATCCCTTCGGCGGGCCCGATGGATCGACCGGGAACGGCGGGAACCTGCCGCCCAACTGCAGCGGCAGCGACGACCACACCTGCTTCCTGCAGCTCGTCGGGTCCAGCCTGAGCGGCGTGATGTGCACCCAGCAGGCGGTGGGCAACAGCCAGGCCTGCTCGGTGACGGGCCCCTCCGGCAGTGCCGGCGAGCTCACCACCGCCGAACGGGACGACATGGCCCGCTTCCTCGCCGCCGTCTTCTACCCGCCGCCCCCCTTCCGGAACGTCGACGACTCGGTCACCACGAGCGCGCTCGACGGGTTCTCGGAGTTCTTCGTGGACGTCGGCGGCCTCGGCGGCGGACTCGCCGGCGTGCGCACCTGCGCGGACATGAATTCGGGCTGTCACGCCCTGCCGCTCGGCGCCGATACGAACTCGTCGACGCTCGCGGGGTTCGATGCACCGACCATGCGCGGCATGACCGACCGGACGCTTCAGTTCTCGATCGGCATCACCAACCCGGAGGAGGTGCTGAGCTTCGCGGTCGACCCCGGCACCCAGATCATCTTCGGCTTCCCGCTCAACCTGCCCGACGCCGAGTTCCCATGGGACCCCACCGAAGGCTACGAAGAGGCCGTCACCTATTCGGCCGCGTTCATGCTCTTCGCGCCGGTCTACAACGCCACTGCCACGAACACCTTCCGGATGTTCGAGGAGGCGAGCACCGGCTTCTCGGGGGCGCTCGGACGTCAGCTCACCCTCAACAGCGCGACGGCCGGCGACGCCGCCATCGAGGCGCTGCTGGCCGATCTCGAGGCGGCCGACGCCGATGGCCTGGTGGGGCTCAAGGGCTCGGGCTGGCTCGACGCCGGAGCCGGCGGCAGCACCAGCGTGCGCCTCGAGTACCGCGCCGGACCCGACCACTACCAGAGCTCGGACGGGATCCTGACCTTCACGCGCCAG
Source organism: uncultured Spirochaetales bacterium (assembly GCA_964474935.1). Lineage (GTDB taxonomy): Bacteria > Myxococcota_A > UBA9160 > UBA9160 > JAFDDA01 > CAYYUT01. The sequence continues at coordinate 3,184 of CAYYUT010000108.1, read as the reverse complement.
GAGCTGCTGCAGCGTGCGGCCGCCGGCACCCTCGTGGCGACCTTCACCGGCCACCTGCCGAAGAACGTCGGGAAGCCCGCCTTCCCGCACGCCCTGCTCTCGGTGAGCCACACGGGAGACGGCGTGCTCGGCAATCCCGACCTGCCGCTGCTCTCGAACAACGTCGCGATGAACCTGCTCGCGATCGACGTGCGGAGCGACGCGCAGGTGCTCGTCGCCGGTCTCGTCG
>CAYYUT010000108.1:0-2945 GCA_964474935.1 uncultured Spirochaetales bacterium | reverse complement strand
GGGGGCGAGCCTCTGCGGTCCACCGGCGGGGACGGGTCAGGCGAACGTGAGCATCACGCTCGGCTCGCTGCCGGGCGACGGACTGCATCTGTTGCAGGTCCAGAACCCGTCGAGCCTGATCTCACCGGAGCTCCCGATCTGCGTGGACACCACCAGCCCCTTCAACGGGAGCAACTGCCGCTAGGCGGGTTCCGCACAGCGAGCCGAGGAGCCCGCCGGCACGCCGCGGATTCAGCGACCGGCGAGACGGCGCTTGCGGGCACGGCGCGAGCCCTGGCGGCCGCCGCGACGCCGTGGGCGCGCGTCCTGCATGCTCGGGCTCAGTGCGACGGGCTGCAGGATCTCGGAGATCGCCGGCAGCGGCTGCGGCCGCTCGGCCAGCGGAAGGGTCTGTTCGAGGAGCGCTTCGTCGAGGCTGACGAGGGGCTCGTCCGCTTCGATCGTCTGCGTCTCGGCGGGTGCAGTCCCGAGGAGCGAGCGCTTCAGTCCCCGGAAGTCGTTCACCACCATGCGCGAGCGCCCCGGCTCGGGCGTGCCGGAAGCCCGCACGGCCCATTCGGCCTGGTCGTCGAGGCTCCGGCCGCAGCTCGCGCAGTAGAGCCGATCGTTGGCCGGCCGGAGCAGGATGGGGTTCGTGCCGTCCCCACCCACCATCGGGCGAGGGCAGCGCGCGTGCGTGAAGAGCTGGACGAAGTCCGGCTCGCTCGAAGTGAGCTCGATGTCTTCGAGGGGGATCGACACCGCCACCTCCCGTCTCTCCGCTGCATCGGAGCGTGGCGACCCGTACGGGAGGGGTGAAACCACGAGAGTGCCGGTCGGGCCGCTCCGCACGGCCGCTGCCACCGATGGGGATTTCCGTTTGGGTCCGGGTACTCGCAGTCCGATACGACTCGTCGGATGCCGACGAAGGCCCGATGCGTTTCCGCCTCCCCGATCCGCCTGCTGCTCGGCGCATGGCTCGCGATCGGTGTGTCCGCAGCCGGGCCGGCGGCCGCCGCCGATCCTCGGGTCCAGGCGATTCGCGACTGCATCACGGCCAACGCACCCTCGCAATCCGCCCTCCAGGCGCTCGACGTGCGCGTCTTCGATCGGGCCGGCTCGTACCGGAGCCTGGTGGCCCAGGGTTACTGGAAGCGTTTCGACGACGGGTTGTCACGCATCCTGATCCGGGTGGACGCACCGCCCGAGCTGCGGGACGCGGCCTATCTCGTGATCCAGAAGCCCGAGCGCTACGACCTGTTCGTCTACCTTCCGGCCATCGGGCGAGTGCGGCGCTTGAACGCGCGCGCCTCGTCGGGATCGCTGTTCGGAACCGACTTCAGCTACGAGGATATCGTTCACCTGCAACGGGTCGCCGAAGGCGCGAACGTCTCGGCCCGGCCCGATGTCGAGAGAGCCGGAGCGCTGATCCACATCCTCCACAGCGAGATCGATCCCGCCAGCGGGTCAGCCTACACCGCCGTCGACTACCACATCGAGAAGAAGCGCTGCGTGCTCCTGCGTGCCGATTTCTTCGGAACGGGTGGGGCGCTCCGCAAGCAGCTCGTGGCCGATCCGAAGAGCGTCGTCCGATCGGGCTCGACCTGGTACGCGAGCCGACTCACGATGCACGACCGTCTCGAAGAGACCCGCACCGAGATCGTGGTCGAGGACATGGAGATCGACCCGACGCTCCGTCGCAGCCTCTTCAGCGAACGCGCCCTCCTGCAGCGCAACTAGCCCGTGGGCGGCCTGCGCGATCTCCCGGTGAGCCATCCCGTGGCGACGCTCGTCTGTGTAGCCCTCCTGACAGCGTTCGCGCTGGCCGGCATCGTCGAGCCGACCACCGGACGTCTGCGCCTCGAGATCGACGCCTCGGCCGAGCGTCTTCTGCCCCGCGACGATCCGGCCCACGCTCACTACGAACGCATCCGTCATCTCTTCGGAAGCGACGAGCCGCTGCTCGTCACCCTTCACGGGGACGATCTCTTCACGGCCGCGAACCTCGAGCGGATCGTGCGACTGAGCGCGCGGCTCGCCGCGATACCCGGCGTGAAGCGGGTCGAGTCGCTCGCGACCGCCACCGACCTCATCTCGGACGATGGAATGCTCGACGTCGCTCCCGCACTCCACGAGATCCCACGCGGGGCCGACGCGCTCTCCGATCTTCGCGAGCGGCTCGTCCATCACCCGCTCTACGGCGGGTCGTTGGTGTCGAGGGACGGTCGAACGGCGGCTGTGGTGGTCTTCTTCGACGCCATGCCCGAGAGCCAGCTGATCGGGACCGGCCTGACCGACCGCGTCGGGGAGATCGCGCGCGCCGAGGCAGGGGGGCTCCAGGTGGCGCTCACCGGATCCCCCCACGTGAAGACGCGGCTCACCCGCGCGCTGCTCGCGAGCATGCGGATGGTGGTGCCGGTGATCCTCGTGGCGTTCGCCACCATCCTGGTCGTCGCCTTCCGGAGCGTCCGGGGTGCGGTGGTCCCGCTCGTGGCGATCGCGGTGGCGCTCTGCTGGACACTCGGCGCGGTTGGCTGGATCGGACGCCCCCTGAACCTGGTGACGGCCCTGATTCCACCACTCGTTCTGACCCTCGGGTTCGCCTATGCGCTCCACGTGCTCTCGGAGTACGACGACGTGTGCCGACGCGGCGGGCTCCGTCATGGACGCGAGGCGGCCCGCCACGCCCTGGCCGAGGTGGCACTCCCGGTCGGGCTCACGGGCCTCACCACCATCGCGGGCTTCTGCTGCCTGGGGCTCAGCCCCCTGGTCGCGATCCGCGAGTTCGGCCAGCTCGCGGTGGCGGGGATCGCGGCGGCCGTGGTGGCGTCGCTCGTGGTGGCGCCGGCCCTCCTGGCGTGTCTGCCTCCGCTCCGTCCCGGACACCTGGCGGCGCGCCAGCCGTGGCTGCAGCGCGTCGCGGGCCGCCTCTCCGACTTCGACTTCCATCACCGCGGGTGGCTGGT
>CAYYUT010000107.1:0-8748 GCA_964474935.1 uncultured Spirochaetales bacterium | reverse complement strand
CCGGCGGCGCTCGGCCGTCACCCAGGTGGTGTTCGCCACCAGCGATCCCCGCTTCGAAGAGATCGCCGAGGGGATCGTTCGCCTCTAGCCGACGCCACCGGCCCCATCGAGATCGAACGCGTCCGGCCAGTGGTGCAGGGAGAGCTCCCGCGGCCCGAGCTCGATCGCCACCACGTCGAGCCCGATCCGACGGGGCCGCACCTCGCGCTCGCGCAGCCAGGCGAGCGCGCCTCGGGCCAGGCGCGCCTGTTTGCGTCGGTCGACGGCCTCTTCGCCGCGCCCGCCGGCATCGCCGACTCGCGCCTTCACCTCGACGAAGACGACCGCCGGTCCGCGCGCCAGCACGAGGTCGATCTCGACGCCTCCGGCCCTCGCGTTGCGCTCCAGGATCCGGAAGCCCTGATGTTCGAGGAAGCGTGCGGCGAGATCCTCGCCGAGCCGAGCCAGTCGTTGCGTGCCGCCCATGGCAGCCTCCGCGGGACCGGGCGGGGGAGGGAGAGCGCGGAGGACCGGGTGCGCTAGGCGATGTGGCGCTCGGCCCGCCCGAAATCGTCCTCGACGCGTACGACGTCGCCGAGTTCGGGCGTCGACACCTCGATGATCTCGACGTCGTCGACCGCTTCGAAGCGGTGGGTGCGTCCGACCGGTACGTGACGATGATCGCCGGGACCGAGCTCGTGGACCTGGATCGCCCCGGTCTCGTCGGCGAGGTGCAGCCGCATGCGGCCGCGCACCACGTAGATCGACTCGTCCTTCTCGCGGTGGTACTGGAGCGACAGACGCTTCCCCCCTTCCACGAAGATCAGCTTGCCGACGTAGCGATTCGTGTGGGCCCAGATGAGCTCGTGGCCCCAGGGCTTCTCGACCCTTCGCGCGACCGTTCCGGAATCGTCCGCGTCGCGTTCCGCTGCCGCGGTCTGACTCGAGCGCTCGACGTCCATCGCGCTGAAACGTAGCGGATCGCTCCGGTGCGCTGCGACGATTCGATACGTTCCCGCCGTGGGAACCCTCCACGTCGTGTCCACGCCGATCGGAAACCTCGAGGACGTGTCGCTCCGGGCGCTGCGTGTGCTGCGCGAGGCCCAGTGGGTGCTCGCCGAGGACACCCGTCGCACGCGGACCCTGCTCGCCCATTACGCCATCGAGGCCCGTCTGCGTTCGTTCCACGCCCACAACGAGGCGGCCCGTCTCGACGAGGCCCTCGGTTGGCTCGCGGCCGGAATGGACGTGGCGCTCGTCACGGACGCGGGCACGCCGGCGGTCTCCGATCCCGGCGAACGATTGGTGGCGGCGGCGCGTGCGGCGGGACACGAGGTGGTTCCGGTGCCGGGAGCGTCAGCCGTGCTGGCGGCCCGGGTCGGCGCGGGTCTCCCGACCCGGGCGTTCGCGTGCGTGGGCTTCCTGCCGAGGAGCGCGCGCGAACGCCGCGCGCTGGCCGAACGCTACCGGGGGCGCGACGAGACTCTGGTGGCCTTCGAATCGCCGCGGAGGATCGCCGCGAGCCTGCGCGACGTCGCCGAGGTCCTCGGGACGCGTCGCGCCTGCGTCGCGCGCGAGCTGACCAAGCTCCACGAGGAATGGCGGCACGGCTCGCTCCACGAGCTCGCGGCCTCGGTGCCCGGCGATCTCAAGGGCGAGCTCACGCTGGTGGTGGCCGGCGCCGACGAGAGCGAGCGCGCGGCGCTCGACGCGGATGCCCGCGGCGAAGGGCTCGACGAGGCGATCCGGGAAGGCCTGGCGGCCGGGGCATCGGCACGCGACGTGGCCGCCCGCGTGGCGGCGGCGACCCGCGTCCCGCGTCGCGAGGTCTACGCGCGCGTGATCGCGCTGCGCGACGGGGCCTGAGCCGACATGCGGAACGACCTGCCCGAAGACCGGCCCGCCGACCGACGCGACGATCGGCCGAGCGACCGGCCCACCGGCTCGCCTGCCGGGTGGTCCACTGGCGGCTCGACTGGCCGTCCGATCGGGACGCCCACCGATCCGGCGATCGACGAGGTCTCCGTTTCGGTCCTCTCCTCGCCGGCTGGGGTCCGATGAAGGCCTCCGAGCTCGCACGGATCGCGCGAACGCTCCGCTGGCTCCGGCCGCGCCAGATGGTCGGCCAGGTGCGCCATCGACTGCGGCGGGGCGAAGGACCGGCGGTGGCCCTGCCCGAGCGCGCCCCGAGCCTCGCCGCGCCGGCGCACGCGCTCCGGTTCCTCGGGCCGCCCGCCGCCGATCGATACGTCCGGCGATCGGATGCCGATGTCTTCGAGCTGCTCCACCGCCGCCTGGTCTTTCGCGATGCGATCGACTGGAACGATCTCGAGCACGGCCTCCTGGTCGCATTCCATCTGCACCAGTTCCACTATCTCCGCGACCCGTCCCTCGAGGCGGCGACCCGCGCCCGGCTCGTCGTCGACTGGATCGAGCGGCATCCGGAGGGCATCGGCTGGAAGCCCGACCCCACGAGCTTCCGGATCCTCAACTGGACACGCTGCCTGCTCTCGCCGGGGACGCTCCCTGGAGACCCGGCCCTGCGGGCGCGCGTCGCCCGGTCTCTGACCCAGCAGGCCGAGACGCTCGCGCGGCGGATCGAGGTGCACGTCGACGCCAACCACCTCTTCTCGAACCTCGCGAGCCTGGTGTTCGTCGGGCTGGCCTTCGAGGGCGCCCGGGCCGACGACTGGCTGCGACACGAGGGGGCCTTTCGGCGCGAGCTCGAGGCCCAGATCGGGCGCGGTGGGGCGCACTACGAGCGGAGTCCGATGTACCACGCCGTGCTCTTCGAGACGGTGCTCGATCTGCTCCAGATCGCTCGCGCGCGGCCCGAGCGCGCACCCGCGGCGCTGACCGGGCAGCTCGAGGAGAAGGCCCGAGCGATGGCCGCTGCGCTGCGCTTCTTCACCCTGCCCGACGGCCGGATCTCGCTCCTCGCCGACTCGGCCTTCGGATTCTCGGCCGAGCCCGATGCGCTGCTCGACCACGCCGCGCGTCTCGGGGTCGCGGGCGCGCCCGAAGCCCCGACGGGAGTGCTGGCCGATGCTGGCTACGTGCGTCTGGCCGCCGGCGAGTTCGTGCTGATCGCGTCGGTGGCGGGTCCGGGTCCGAGCTTCCAGCCCGGACACGCGCATGCCGACGCGCTCGCCTTCGAGCTCGCGGCCGGTGCCGAGCGCCTGGTCACCGACACCGGGGTGTGTGAGTACGTGCCCGGCCCGCTGCGCGAGGCCTCCCGAGCCACCCGTTCGCACGCCACCATCGAGGTCGGCGAGCGCGACCAGGCCGAGCTCTGGTCGTCGTTCCGGATCGGGGGCCGTCCCGAGGTGGGGCTCGTCGGGTGCGACGGGTCTCGCGAGGCCCGCGCCTGGTGCACGGGCTGGGCGACGCCGCGCACCCGCCACGAGCGCCGCTTCCGGCTCGACCCGGAGGGCCTGACGATCGACGACCGGGTGGAGGGCCCGCCCGAGTCGTTGCGCCACACGCTTCCGGTCGCACCGGGTGTCGAGGTCGCGCTCGACGACCGGCGGGCACGACTGAGGACTCCGTCCGGGGCCTGCTTCGTGGTGGAGCTGCCCGAGGGGCTCCGATGGGGCTGCGAGGACGGGCCCTATCTGCCCGAGTTCGGTCGGAGCGAGACCCGCCGGATGCTCGTCGGTCGCGGTCGTGCGCCCTTCCGTGGCCAGCTGCGGCTGCGGCGGGAGCGCGCGCCGGAAGCGGGCTGAGCTCTCAGACCCCGGACGGAGTCGCGAGCGGGGGCGGGGGCGGGATCCGCGCCGGGTCGGGGTTCGGAGGCAGCGCCTCGGCGTGGGGTCGCACGTCGAAGCGCGTCGATCGCAGGCTCTCCTCGCGTTCGTCGAGCCACTCGCGTACCGGAAGGAATCGGAAGTGTTTCGTCAGCGCACGGAGCTTGCCTTCGGTGCTGCGGAGTCCGACGTAGTACTTGAAGGCCCGCAGGCGCGAGAGCTCCATGCGCGGCTGCTCGGGGTCGATCTCGCGGGGATGCACGTAGATCACGCAGGGTCGTCCGAGGCTGTTCTCGAAGGCCGTGGCCGCGCGCAGCGCCGGTGTCGGCAGGATCCGCAGGAAGCCGCCCCCCGCGTAGGGGAGGCGGTAGCGACCGAAGCCGACGGTCGACATCGGGACCTCGGTGATCTCGCCCGCGGCGCAACGCACGATGTGAGGCCCGAAGTGGGCGCCGGGGAAACCGCCGTGGCTCGAGTAGCCCGGACACATCGACGAGTCGTAGCGATAGCCCGATTCGAGCAGGGTCTCGAAGGCCCAGGCGGTGGCCGGCGTCACCGAGCCCCCGGGAGCCCGGAATCCCGCGACCGGCTGTCCGCTCAGATCCTCGAGCAGCTCGCGCACGCGCCGGACGTCGGCAGCGAGCGAGGCGCGGTCGTGGCGATGGAGCACCTCGTGCCAGTAGGAGTGCGAGGCGATCTCGTGGCCGCGCTCGGCGATGCGCTTCACCAGATCGGGCTGGCGTTCGGCCACCCAGCCCACGATGAAGAAGGTGGCCCGACAGCCGGCGCCCTCGAAGAGATCGAGGAGGCGCTCGGTATTCGCCACCACCCGCGGCTCGAGGCGAGCCCAGTCGTGGCGCGTGTACCCGCCTTCGACCTCGAGGATGTGGAACCAGTCTTCGACATCGACGGTCAGGATGTTCGGAAACCGTTCAGCCATGGACGACCTTCATCAGCTCTGCGTATCGAGGCCACCGCGCCGCGCCCGGGTCACGCGGCCGGCGGGTCCTGCCAGCCCGATGGAATCGGGGAATCCGGAGCGAACGCGCGACGCCTCGCGCGCCCTGCCAGACCCATCGGTCGCGCCGAGCCCGTCGCGCCGGTCGCGAGAGTACAGCGCAGGCGACGCGACCCGGCCACCGGCCTTTCCCTTTCGCTTCGCCTCGGGGGTTCGACCGATCGCGGGAGATGCCCGTCGAATCCGTCGAGCGCGCGGGGGAGCGGTCTCGGGCATGGGCCGATCTCAATCGGGCGGGTGCAGATCGCACTCGCGGATCTTCTGGAGGAGCGTCTTGTAGGACACCTTCAGGAGTCGCGCGGCCTTTTTGCGGTTCCAGTGAGTCCGCTCGAGGGTGCGCTCGATGGCCTCGCGCTCGGCCTCCATCGCCGCGCGACGTCCGACCTCGCGCAGCGGCACCTCTCCCGCGGTCTGCTCGATCTCGGCGAGCAGTCGCTCCAGCCCCGAACCCGCCGGCTCACCCGCGCGGGCCCGACCGTCCGCCATCTCGGTGAGGATCGACTGCTCGCTCTCGAGCACCACGATCCGCTTGATCATGTTCTCGAGCTCGCGCACGTTGCCCGGGAACGGGTAGCGCTCGAAGGCGTCGACCATGTCGCCCGAGAGCTCCGGCACCGGCCGGCGATAGCGCGCCGCGTAGCGGCGGAGGAAGGTGTCGACCAGCTCGGGGATCTCTTCGCGGCGCTCGCGGAGCGGCGGGATGCCGACGTTCACGACGTTCAGGCGGAAGTAGAGGTCCTCGCGGAAGCCGCCCTCTCGTACCATCTCCTCGAGCGGTCGGTTGGTGGCGCTGATCACCCGGACGTCGACCTGGATCTCCTTGTTGCCTCCGAGACGCGTGAACTCGCGATCCTGGAGCACCTGCAGCAGCTTGGCCTGGAGGTTCGGGCTCATCTCCCCGATCTCGTCGAGGAAGATGGATCCGCCGCTCGCGACCTCGAACTTGCCCTGCTTGCGGGTGGCTGCACCGGTGAAGGCGCCCTTCTCGTAGCCGAAGAGCTCGCTCTCGAGCAGCTGCTCGGGGAGGGCGGCGCAGTTGACCTTGACGAAGCTCTGCCTGGCGCGGGTCGACGCGGCATGGATGGCGCGTGCCACGATCTCCTTGCCGACTCCGCTCTCGCCCTGGATCAGCACCGTCACATCGGTGTCGGCGATCTGCTCGCAGAGCTCGTGGATCCGGCGCATCGGCTCGCTCTGCCACACCACGCTCTGGGCCGGGTCGGATACCCGCACCTGGAGCTCGTCGCGCTCCTCCTCGAGCTCGAGCTTCTCGAGCACTTTCTGGAGGGTCGCGTCGAGCTCTTCCTCCTCGAAGGGCTTGTTCATGTAGTCGGTGGCGCCGTGGTGCATGGCTTCCACGATCGACTGGGCCCGACCGACCACCGAGAGCATCACCACCGGCACCTGTTCCTCGAGCTCGCGGATGCGCCGCAGCGTCTCGAGGCCGTCGATCCCCGGCATCATCACATCGAGCAGGACCACGTCCGGAGCCGCGCCGGCCTCGATCAGGGCGAGCGCGCGACGACCGTCCTCGACGGTGTCGACTTCGTAGCCACGCAGCTCGAGGAGATGCGCGAGGTAGGCGCGGCTGCCCTCGGCGTCGTCGCCCACGAGCACCCGTCGGCGACGTTCCTGGCCGGACGCACGGGGATTGCCAGCCTGGGGGGCCTTCCGGAGCGTCACGTGCAGATCTCCTTGTCGCCCCTCGCCTCTGCCGGGTCGCTGCCCGGGCGGGCAGGCCGGCCGCTCGCGGCCGGGAGCGTGAACCAGAATCGGCTACCACCCCCCTCGCGTTCTGTGACGCCGATCACACCTCCGTGCGCTTCCACCAGGCGCTTGCAGATGGCGAGCCCCAGGCCCAGGCTGCCACGGCGCTGATCCTGTCCCCGCACGTAGCGCTCGAAGATCCGCTCGCGGTCGGCCGGGGTCACGCCCGGACCATCGTCCGCCACCGAGATCTCGACGAAGGGGCGCCCCCCGAGCTCCACCTCGCGCAGCGAGAGCTCGACCCGACCGTGTTCGCTCACGAAACGGGCGGCGTTCTCGACCAGGTTGGCGAGGACCTGCTCGATCCGCAGCGGATCGAAGCGGGCCCGGGTCGCTTCGGCACCGGCTGCGCCGAAATCGACCCGGAGCGAGATCTGCTTGTCGTCGAGCAAGGGCCGCAGACCCACCAGGACGGCGTCGATGGTTGCGTCGAGCGGGCCCTCCCTGGCTTCGAGAGCCGCGTCGCCGGAGCCATCCCGTGCGCTCTGGATCAGCGTCCGGATGAAGCCGCTCATGCGCTGGCAGCTCCGGAGCGACTCCTCGAGGAACTCGCGCTGCTCCGCATTCACGGACCCGGCCCGCTCCGAGAGCAGCAGTCGGTGGTAGCCGCCGAGCACGGTGACCGGCGTCCTGAGCTCGTGGGCCACGACCTCGAGCACCTCGTCGAGCTCCTCCGACTCGCGACGCGCCTGCTCGCGCAGGCGCTCCTGCTCGAGACGCACCTCGTGCAGCGCCCGGTTCGTCTCCATCACCTCGGCTTCCAGTCGGCGAAGCCGGGTCCGGTCCTCGAACAGCCAGAGGCCGGTCCCGTCCTCCGAGTGTCCGGCGAAACGCACCGCCACCGTGGCGTGCCCTGCCGGCTCGGCGAGAGCCCGCTCGGCCTCGCCCTCCTGCAACGGCTTGCCGTCCTCGAAGAGGCCGTCGGGCGCGAGTCCGGCGAGCGCCTCGACCGGCCGGTTCACGATCTCGGCCAGTCGGGTGTTCGCCCACACGATCCGCCCCTCTCGGCAGGCTGCCACGCCTTCCGAGAGCACATCGGCCACCGCGCGCAACGACTCCAGGGAATCGCGCAGTTCCTCCCTCCTTCCCCCTCGCTTCGACGCAAGAGGGGTGCGTGGATTTCATCGCCGCGCCGGGTGCGTGGTATGTTTCCGCGAGTCCCGGACGGGTCGCACCGCGTCGAGTGCTTCATCGCCCTTCTGCACCGAACCCTTTACCCCGACACGGCATTGCGAGAGCGGGCGCCGGGAACGCCCGCCCGGCGGCTCGCCCGAGAGTGTCCCCGAGGGGCGCGGCGGTCTCGGGCGATCCCCGGGGCCTCGGGCGATCCCCGGGGCCTCGGGCGTTGGTTGGGTTCGGGGGGCGTGGGCGAGGCCGGGGCCGGGCTCGATGCCGGAAGCGGGCCTCGCCCGGTCGGGTTCGAGGGAGGGTGGCGTTGGCCGAGGACTCGTTCGATCGCCGGGCGCGGCGCGCGGCCCGGCTCCGTCACGACATCCGTCGCCACGACCGGCTCTACTACGCGGACGACCGACCCGAGATCAGCGACGCCGACTACGATGTCCTCCGCCGCGAGCTCGAGGCACTCGAGGAGGCCCACCCCGAGCTCCGGACCCCGGATTCGCCGACACGGCAGGTGGGCACTCCGCCCGCCGCCGGCTTCGAGGCGGTGCCGCACCTCGTCCCGATGCGGTCGCTCCAGAACGCGATGGACGAGGCCGAGATGCGCGCCTGGGAGGAACGCGTGCACCGGGTGCTGGGGAGCGATGCCACCCTGGTGTGCTGCGGAGAGCCGAAGCTCGACGGGGCCGGGATCGAGCTGGTGTACGAGCGTCGCGTGCTCGTGCGCGGATCGACCCGGGGCGACGGTCGGGTGGGCGAGGGGATCACCTCGAACCTGAGTCTGGTGCCCTCGATCCCCTTCTCGCTGCCCGAGGCGGCGCCCGTGGACTGCTCGATCGTGGGCGAGGTGGTGCTGCCGCTCGAAGGCTTCCAGGCGCTGAACGAGGAGCGGCGCGCGCGCGACGAGGTTCCCTTCGAGAACCCGCGCAACGCCGCCGCCGGTGCGCTGCGGCAGCTCCACCACGTGGACGAGGCGCGGCTCGCAGCGCTCGAGTTCCGGGCCTACGCCATCGGCGTCGGCCGACCCGCGGCCGTCGCCACCCAGCTCGAGAACCTCGATGCCCTAGGGTCGTGGGGCATCGAGGAGAGCCACGAGAGCGAGCGCTGCGCGGGGGGCGG
>CAYYUT010000106.1:0-8759 GCA_964474935.1 uncultured Spirochaetales bacterium | reverse complement strand
CCTGAACGGGTTCGCCCTCTGGAAGCAGGAGGCGCGCCAGCCCCGGTCGGTCGGCGCCGAACCGCCGCGGCCGGGCTTCTTCGACGCCTGGCGCGCCTATGCGGCCCAGGGCCAGTCGACGCGCTTCCTGGTCGCGGTGGCGCTCGGAACGGCCGGATTCACGATGCAGGACATCCTCCTCGAGCCCTATGGCGGCGAGATCCTCGACCTGAGCGTGGGCGCCACCACGACACTGACGGCGCTCCTCGCATCGGGAACGCTCGCGGCGTTCGCGGTGGCTGCGCGTCGCATCGGGCGCGGTGCGGACGTCCATCGATTGGCCGCGGTCGGGGTGCTGGTCGGCGTCGCCGCCTTCTCGTTCGTGATCTTCGCGGCGCCGATCGAGTCGCCCCTGTTGTTCCGGATCGGCACGGTCCTGATCGGGTTCGGAGGTGGACTGTTCAGCGTGTGCACCCTGATCGCCGCGATGGGGCTCGAGCGCCATGGCGCTCACGGGCTCGCTCTCGGCGCGTGGGGCGCGGTGCAGGCCTCGGCCGCGGGCCTCGGCATCCTGCTCGGTGGCGCCATCCGCGATGCGGTGGCCGCGCTGGCGGCCCAGGGACATCTCGGCCCCGCGCTGACGACTCCGTCGGTCGGCTACGGGGCCGTCTACCACCTCGAGATCGCGTTGTTGTTCGCGACGCTCGTCGTCATCGGCCCGTTGGTGCGTTCCCGGCGCACGGGCGAGGCGCTCCCCGCGACGCGCTTCGGCCTGGCGGAGTTTCCGGGCTAGTTCGTGGGAGCGGGACGCGACGAAGGACGCGCCGCCCGCACCCGCCACGAGATTCGTTGGAGGTCACACAAAATGGAAACCGGCGCATTCACCGAGTACGTCGATGTCGCCCAGGTCGTGCTGTACGGCTTCTGGATCTTCTTCGCCTTCCTCATCCTGTATCTGCGACGGGAGGACAAGCGCGAGGGCTACCCGCTCGAGTCGGACCGCTCCGACAACGTGAAGGTGCAGGGGTTCCCGGCCATCCCGAAGCCCAAGGTCTTCGCGCTGCCCGACGGGGGCACGTACGAGGCTCCCAACGACGAGGTCGATCGACGCGAGATCCTGGCCGAGCCCGTGGCCCCCTGGCCCGGGGCGCCGCTCGAGCCCACCGGCGACCCGATGAAGGCAGGCGTCGGTCCCGGCTCGTGGGCCGAGCGTTCCGACGAGCCCGAGGTCACGGTGCACGGCGAGCTGCGCATCGTCCCCATGCGGTCGGATCCCAGCTACGTGGTCGAGTCGCGCGACCCCGACCCGCGCGACATGGAGGTCACCGGTGCCGACGGGGCCGTGGCCGGCAGCGTGTCGGACATCTGGGTCGATCGCTCCGAGCCCCAGGTCCGCTACCTCGAGGTGGCGATCGGCGGGGAGGCGCGGGTGCTGCTGCCGATCACGATGGCCCGGGTCGATGGGAGCCGGGGCCAGGTCAAGGTGGCCTCGATCCTCGCGAGCCAGTTCGAGGGGGTTCCTCGTCTCGCCCATCCCGATCGCATCACGCCGACCGAGGAAGACCGTATCTGTGCCTACTACGCATCCGGCCACATGTACGCGACGCCGGAGCGGCAGGAGTCGCTGTTTTGAGCGGGGCATTCCACGTCGGAGAGCACGAGAGTGAGCCGGTCCGCGGTCTTCCCGAGGCGCTTCCTGCGGGAGAGCGGGTCCTCTGGCAGGGCTCGCCGAGCGCGGCGGGGCTGGCGCGACGCGTCTTCCATGTCCGCAAGGTGGCGATCTATTTCGCCCTCCTGGTGGGGTGGAGCCTGCTCGCGGGCCTCTCGGGCGAACGGAGCACGGCCGAGATCGCGCTGACGGCGGCCCGACTCGGTGTGCTCGGTGCGGTGGCCGCCGGCATCCTCGGGCTGTTCGGCTGGCTGCACGGTCGCACGACGATCTACACGATCACGAACCGTCGCATCGTCGTGCGCTACGGCATCGCCATCACCCTGGCGGTGAATCTCCCATTCCGGAAGATCGAGTCGGCGTCCCTCAACGGGTTCGCCGACGGGACGGGCGACATCGCTCTCTCGGTCTCGGGTGGAGAGCGATTCGGGTTCCTGATGCTCTGGCCCCACGTGCGGCCGTGGCGTTTCGGTGCGGAGATCGAGCCGACCCTCCGCGCCGTTCCCGATGCCCGGGCGGTCGCCGAGGTGCTCGCACGGGCGCTGGCCGACTCCGCAGGCCAGACCGCTCGGACCGCCTCCGGTCCGGTCGATCGCGCTCGCGACGCGGCGCGCGACGAGGCGCCGCATCCGGGTCGCGCGCTCCCGGCCGCGTCGTAGGAGGGTCGATCCGATGAGCCAACCGTCCAGCGAGCGATTCCCGCGAGGGGCCCTGGTGGGGGCGGCCGCCCTGATCGGGGTGGCGCTGCTCGCCGCGGGGGCGGCTCGGCTCACGGGAGTCGGGACCACCGGGAACCCGACCTCCGAGGCCCTCGAGCGGTTGGCACTCCGTTTCGAGGATCGCCCCGACGGATCCGTCGCCATCTACGATGCGGACCAAGGCCGGATGGTCGAGCTGCTCGAGCCCGGAACCAACGGGTTCATCCGCAGCGTGGTGCGCGGGCTCGCCCGCGAGCGACGACTCAAGGGGATCGGGCCGGAACCGGCCTTCGAGCTGGTGCGTTGGGCCGACGGACGGCTCTCGATCGACGATCCCACGACCGGACGCACGATCGAGCTCGGGGCCTTCGGGCCGACCAACGCGAGCGCCTTCGCGCAGCTCATGGTCGGAGCAGGGAAGGCGCGATGAGCGGTACAGGACATGCACGGCGCCAGGTGCGGAACGTGGAGTGCACCGTCGAGATCGAAGAGTCGTCGGCGCGTCTCGAAGCCCACGTGGACCTGGCGGACTTCGAGGTCGGACCCGGCGACTCGGTGCATGTACACGACGCCCCCCGTGAGCGGGTGTTCGGCGAGCGTCAGGTGGTGCGCCGCCTCGCCACCGTCACCCGCGCCGGCCGCCTCGAACGCGCGTGGACTCGCCTCGCCGGCTTGTTCGAACTCGGCGAGCTCTTCGAAGTGGGATTCTCGTCCAGGAGGAAAGCATGACGACCGCAGCCTTGGAACTCGCTCCCAACGAAACGACGCGCCGCGCCCAGCAGGATACGGCCCTCAGTCCGCGCTTCTACACCACCGACTTCGAGGCCCTCGACCGGCTCGACGTCACCCCCGTCCGGGCCGAGTGGGACGAGCTCATCGCGGAGCTTCGGCGCGACGTCAATCGGCACCACTTCGTGCGGGACGAGCAGTTCGAGCACGAGATCCGCGAGCTGCCCGAGGGCCTTCGGGAGGAGTTCGTCGACTTCCTGGTGAGCTCGATCACCGCCGAATTCTCGGGCTGCGTGCTGTACGGCGAGATCAAGAAGCGCGCGCGCAACCAGGACGTCCGCGATCTGTTCGGTCTGATGGCGCGTGACGAGGCTCGCCACGCGGGTTTCATCAACGCGTCGCTGAAGGACTTCGGGATCGGCGTCGACCTGAGCTTCCTGACGCGCGCGAAGAAGTACACCTACTTCAAGCCGAAGTTCATCTTCTACGCGACCTATCTGTCCGAGAAGATCGGCTACGCCCGCTACATCACCATCTACCGGCACCTCGAGCGGCACCCGGAGCGACGCTTCCACCCGATCTTCCGCTGGTTCGAGAGCTGGTGCAACGACGAGTTCCGGCATGGTGAGGCCTTCGCGCTCCTGATGCGCGCCCATCCCGAGCTGCTGCGGGGTGCGAACAAGCTCTGGATCCGGTTCTTCCTGCTCGCCGTGTTCGCCACCATGTACGTCCGGGACCACAACCGGCCCGAGTTCCACGCCGCGCTCGGTGTGGATCCCACCGAGTACGACTTCGACGTCTTCCGGATCACGACCGAGATCTCGCAGCAGGTGTTCCCCCTGGCCCTCGACATCGACGATCCCCGCTTCCGCGCGGGGCTCGACCGGCTTCGACGGATCTCCGATGCGAGTGCGGCGGCCCGTGAGCGGGGTGGAGTCGTCGGAGCCCTGCGCCGGGTGGGCCTCCAGCTGGCCGGGGCCGCCACCTTCGCGAGGCTCTATCTACTGCCGACGCGCAAGAACCGCGTTCCGGATCAGGTGCGGCTGGCCCCGGCCTGGTAGCCGGAGCGGGCCCGGAATCGTGACATGACGGCGAGTGCAGAGCGGATCGATCGGCCGGTGGCCCCGGCCGACGAGGGGAAGGCCCAGGGACTCCTGACCCTGGTGAGCGACGTGGTGCTCGAGCTCGATCCGGAGGGTCGTGTCGAGACCGCGAGCGCCGGCCCCGCATGCGCATGGCCGGCGCTGGTCGGTGCCTGGGAGGGACGGCTCTTCGTCGACATCGTCGCTCGCGGCGACCGTGATGCGGCAGTGGGGTTGCTCGCGGAGGGCTGGGCCAACGGCTCGGCCGGCCCCGAACGTCTGGCCCATCCCACAGGGGGCGGGCGCGCGGCGCCGATGTCCTATCACGCCGTCCGTGGTCGGGACGACGCCTGTCTCCTCCTGGCGGGTCGCGATCTCGGCAGCGTCCATGCCATGCGTGAGCGCCTGATCGAGACGGAGCAGACCCTGGAGCGCGACTACCGCCAGCTCCGTCAGGCCGAGAGCCGTTATCGGCTCCTGTTCGAGCTCTCGAACGACGCCCTGCTGGTAATCGACGGCGAGAGCGCGAAGGTGACCGATGCGAATGCCGCGGCCGCCGCGCTCTGGGAGACCGCGTGCGAGCGATTGATCGGGCGACCGCTGACGTCGCTCTGCGAGCCGGGAGCGCGCGCGGGGCTCCGCGGACTCCTCGCTCGCGCGGCGCTGACGGACCGCGCACCCGGGATTCGGGCGCGCCTGGCGGTGGGCGAGGGGCCCGAGGTCTCGTTCTCGGCACGACCGTTCCGGGCGGGCGGGGCCACGTCGGTGCTCCTCCAGGCGTCGCGCGCCGGTGCCCGCGGGCCGGAGGCCGAGGCGTCGGATCGACTGACGGCGTTGGTCGAACACATTCCCGACGCGATGGTCCTGACCGATGTCGACGGCAACGTCCTGAAGGCGAACCCGGCGTTCCTCGAACTCGTACAGCTCGGAGGCGACGACGAGGCGCTGGGGCGCCAGCTCGGCGAGTGGATCGGGTACGCCGGCAACGATCTCGCGATGATCCTCACCCTGCTCAAGCAACATCGGACGGTTCGGGCGCTCGAGACGGTGGTGCGCGGCGAACACGGTCAGAGCACCGGGGTCGAGCTCTCGGCCGCGCTCGTGCCGGAGAGCGGCGATCGCCTGATCGGCTTCGTGCTCCGTGCGCTCGCCCGGCGCACGGCGGACGACGGCTCGAAGAGCTCGCTGGTCCCGTTGGCCATCGAGCCGCTCGCCCGCCTGGTGGGCCGGGTGTCGTTGCCCGAGCTGGTCCGCGAGACGACGGATCGGGTGGAGCGCCACTTCATCGAGGCAGCCCTGGCGTTCGCCGGGGGCAACCGGACGACGGCCGCCGAGGTGCTCGGCCTCAGTCGGCAGAGCCTGTACGTCAAGCTCCGGCGTCACGCCCTCGGTGGCGGCGAGGCCTGAGCCGCACCGGCGGCGTCACTCGAACTCGATCAGCAGATCCTTGGCGTCCACCTCGGCGCCCACCTCCACGACGACGCGCGCGATGGCACCATCGCGGTCGGCCGAGACGGCAGTCTCCATCTTCATGGCTTCGATCGTGAGGAGCAGGTCGCCTCGCTTGACGGGCTGTCCCGGCTCGACCGCGACCGACACGATGAGGCCTGGCATCGGAGACGGCACGTGCTTCGGATTCGAGAGGTCGGCGCGCTCGTGGAGCACCTTGTCGTGGGCGAGGCTGCGATCCCGGATCCTCACCGAAGCGGGCCATCCGTTGATCTCGAAGAAGAGATGGCGCATCCCCTCGGCGTCCGGGTCCGACGCCGTGAGGTAGCGGATGACGGCCTGCTGCCCATCGTCGACGACCGTCACCGTGATGTCTTCGCCCTGGCGCATTCCGTAGAAGAACACGTTGGTGGGAAGCACGCTGACGTCGCCGAACTCCTGCCGGTGCTGCTCGAACTCGGCGAAGACCTTCGGATACATGTTATGGCTGGCGAGATCGGTCTCGTGCACGGGTCGCCCGATCTTGCGGGCGAGCGTGGCGCGCTCGGCGTCGAGGTCGACCGCTTCGAGCTGGCTGCCCGGCCGGATGGTGATGGGTTGGCGTCCGCGCAGCACCTTCCGCTGGAGCTCGGGCGGGAATCCGCCCGGCGGCTGGCCGAGCTCTCCCGCGAAGAGCGAGACCACCGAGTCGGGAAAGGCGATCTCGGTGTCCGGGTCGCAGACCTGCTCGATGCTGAGATCGGAGGTCACCATCATGAGCGCCATGTCCCCCACCACCTTCGACGACGGGGTCACCTTCACGATGTCGCCGAAGGCCTGGTTCACGTCCGCATAGGCCCGAGCCACCTCGTGCCAGCGGCGGCCGATCCCCAGGGATTCCGCCTGCTCCTTGAGGTTGGTGAACTGTCCGCCTGGCATCTCGTGTAGATAGACCTCCGACGCGCCCGAGCGAACGTCGGGCTCGAATGCCGCGTACTGGGTCCGCACCTGCTCCCAGTAGTCGCTCAGGAGCCGGATGCTCGCCGGATCGAGTCCGGGATCGTTCGGCGTGAAACGCAGCGCCGCCACCGTCGAGCCCATGCAGGCCTGCGACGTCAGACCGCTCATCGAATCCATCGCCACGTCGAAGGCGTCGACACCGGCCTCGACGGCCGCCAGGATGCTGGCCGCGGCGGCCCCGCTCGTGTCGTGGGTATGGAAGTGGATCGGGAGCCCGATCTCCTGCTTCAGTGCGCCGATCAGGGCGGTGGCGGCAGCCGGCTTGAGGAGTCCGGCCATGTCCTTGATCGCGAGGATATGCGCTCCGGCCGCCTCGAGCTCCTTGGCGAGCGCCACGTAGTAGCGGAGGTCGTACTTCGGGCGGTTCGGGTCGAGGAGGTCGCCGGTGTAGCAGATGGCCGCCTCGGCGATCTTGCCGGTCTCGCACACGGCGGCGATCGCCACGCGCATGTTCTCGCCACAGTTCAGGCAGTCGAAGATACGGAAGACGTCGACCCCGGCCTCGCCGGCGCGTGCGATGAAGTGACGCACCACGTTGTCCGGATAGTTGGTGTAGCCGACCGCATTGGAGGAGCGGAGGAGCATCTGCTGCATCAGGTTCGGCATGGCGGCGGAGAGATCGGCCAGTCGCTGCCACGGGTCTTCCTTCAGGAACCGCATGGAGACGTCGAAGGTGGCGCCGCCCCACGATTCGACCGAGAAGAGCCGCGGCATCAGACGCGCGTAGTGCGGTGCGATCCGGAGCATGTCGATCGTGCGCATCCGGGTGGCGAGCAGCGATTGGTGGGCATCCCGGAACGTCGTATCCGTGACGACGGGAACCGGTTGCTCCTTCAACCAACGGGCCACCGCCGTCGGGCCCTCGCGCTCGAGGATCTGGCGGACCCCATCCTGCACCTCGCGGTCCGGGAGCGGGGGCGGACGAGGTTCGAGCCAGGTGCGGGGCCGATCGCGACCGGTCACCTGGGCGTTGCCGTTCACGATGACCTCGCCGATGTAGTGGGTGAGCTTGATCGGCTGGGTCTGGGGCAGGGGCAGGTCGAAGAGCTCGGGGGTCTCGTCGATGAAGCGCGTGGTGTAGTCGCCGGGCAGGAAGCGGGGATGTCGGATCAGGCCCTGCAGGAACTCGAGATTCGTCTCGACCCCGCGGACCCGGAACTCACCGAGCGCCCGGCGCATGCGATCGGCGGCTTCGAGATCGTTGCGGCCGGTCGCGGTCACCTTGACGAGCAGGCTGTCGTAGTGGCGTGTGATCACCGCGCCCGAGTAAGCGGTGCCCTCGTCGAGACGGATGCCCGAGCCTGCGGGTCCGCGATACGAGACGATCCGGCCGAAGTCCGGAATGAAGTTGTTGCGCGGATCCTCGGTCGTGACGCGGCACTGGAGCGCCGAGCCGTTCAGTCGGATCTCTTCCTGCACCGGGATGCCGCAGCTGGCCGGGTCGCCGATCCGACCACCGGCGGCGATCTGGAGCTGGGCCTTCACGATGTCGAGGCCGGTGACCTGCTCGGTCACCGTGTGCTCGACCTGTACGCGTGGATTCACCTCGATGAAGTAGAAGGCACCCGTGTCGACATCCTGGAGGAACTCGACCGTCCCGGCGTTGGTGTAGTCGACCGAGCGCGCGAGCCGGAGCGCCGCCGCGCAGATCTCCTGTTGTGTGGCCGCGTCGAGGTAGGGCGCCGGCGCGCGCTCGACCACCTTCTGGTGGCGCCGCTGGACGGTGCAGTCGCGCTCGAACAGATGGACGACGTTGCCATACTGGTCGCCCAGGATCTGGACCTCGACGTGGCGGGCCCGGCGGACGAGCTTCTCGAGATAGATCTCGTCGTTGCCGAAGGCCGCTCCCGCCTCGCGCCGCGCGGCCTCGACCATGCGGGGGAGCTCCTGCTCGCTCTCGATCACGCGCATGCCGCGACCGCCGCCCCCCCAGCTGGCCTTGAGCATCACCGGGAAGCCGATCTCGCGGGCGAGCCGGGCCACCTCGGCCGGATCGTCGGGCAGGGGCGCGGTGGCGGGCATCACCGGAACGTCGGCGGCCTCGGCGATGCGGCGCGCCTCGACCTTGTTGCCGAGCCGCCGCATCACGTCGGGCTGCGGCCCGACGAAGCAGAGGCCGGCCTCGGCGCAGCGTTCGGCGAAGTCGGGGTTCTC
>CAYYUT010000105.1:0-8833 GCA_964474935.1 uncultured Spirochaetales bacterium | reverse complement strand
AGCGGAGCATGGCCTCGGTGATCTCGAAGTCGGCGATAACGCCGTCCTTCATGGGCCGGATCGCCACGATGTTGCCGGGTGTCCGACCCAGCATCTCCTTGGCCTCACGGCCGACGGCACGCACCTTGTCCGGACCGCGCGCGTCCTGCACCACCGCCACGACGCTCGGCTCCGAGACCACGATCCCCCGGCCCCGCGCGTAGACCAGCGTGTTCGCCGTCCCCAGGTCGATGGCGAGGTCGTTCGAGAACCAGCCGAGAATGGGGTCTAGGAGCACGCGATCCTCCCCCGACACGGGGTCGGGTCGACGGTATGACGAGACGGACGGCGGAGTCGCCGGTCAGGGGGTTGATGCGAGGACTCCGACGCGCCGGCAAGCGGTATCACGGTCGCACCCCGGACGGAGGGGGCGGCGGTGCGAATCCGCTCCCGAGCGCGCCCAAGGACCTCGCATGCGGTGCTCTGCATGCTGTCCAAGTCTCCGTTCCGCAAAGACGTTTCAGAATCCGTGCAAGTCGAGTCAGACTACCAAGCGGTGTTTTGACAAGCAAGGCTCGAGCGTCCTCCGCCGCGGCCCGCAGGCGTGGGGTGGTTCTTCGCCGCACACGGGTTGCGCAGCCGTTGCCGGTCGTGCGAGCGCTTGCCCCGTGTTCGTGCGGTCCGTACCCTCCCGCGTCCGCTCGCGGTGTCACCCGCGGCGCCGGCTCCCGGACGAAACGGGCCGTCGGCCGGTCGCTCCGAGGCGCCGCACAGACCGTCGCACCGAGGTTCCATGCTCCAGACGATTCGACAGCAGCAGCGATGGATCGTGACCGCCCTCGTGATCCTGGTGGGGTCGGTCTTCGTCCTGCTCTTCGGGCCCTGGGACCTGCGCCAGAGCCAGCGCGTCGCCAACTTCCCGATCCAGGTCGATGGGGTGCCCTACTCCCAGGACCAGTTCCTCCGGGTGCGACAATTCCGCGAACAGAGCTATCGCCGGGTGCTCGGCGACTCCTTCGACGCCGCGGTCGCCCGGGACCAGCTGGACGCCATCGCCGCCAACGAGATCATCCAGCGTGCGCTTCTCGCCGCGGAGGGCGAGCGGCTCGGCCTCCACGTGAGCGACGACGAGGTCGACCGGGTGCTGGCGATCCAGGCCCAGAGCTTCCGCGATTCGGACGGCGGGATCGACGAGCCACAGTTTCGTGCCTACGTCGTCCACGAGTTCGGCTCGGTGCGCGAGTTCAAGGACCAGATTCGCGAAGACCTGTTGGTGCAGAAGATGCTCCGCCTGATCGGCTCGGGCGCGTCGGTGTCCGATGCCGAAGCGCGGGCCTCGTTGCTCTACAAGCGCGAGCAGGTGCGCATCGCCTATGTGGCGCTGGACCCGACCGTTCCCAATACCCAGCTCGCGATCATGGAGGGTGAGGTCGACGAGTTCCTGCGGCAGTCCGAGGATCGGGTGCGCACGCGCTACGACGAGCAGATCGATCGTTTCGAGCTGCCCGAACGGGCCCGCGTGCGTCACATCCTGTTCAGCACCGCCGAGCTCATCCCCCTCGACGAGGAGCCGAGCGAGAGCACGCTCGAAGCGGCCCGCGCACGCGCCGAGGCGGCCGTCGCCCGCATCGAAGCCGGCGAGGACATGGCGGCGGTGGCGCGGGATGTGAGCGACGACCTCGGCTCCAAGGACGACGGGGGCGACCTCGGCCTCGTCACACGGGAAGGCCTGCTCGATCCGCTCGAGGACGCGGCCTTCGGTCTCCCGCTCGGCGAGCTCTCGCCCCTGATCGAGAGCGACAACGGATTCCACGTCATCCGGGTCGAGGAACGCCTGCCCGCCGAGACCCGCTCCTTCGAGGAGGCCCGCTCGGAGCTCGCACGCGAGATCCTCGTGGAGGAGCGCACCGTCGCCTGGGTCGACGACCAGGCGAGCGCCCTGGCGACTGCGGTCGCCGGGGGCAGCAGCCTCGAAGAGGCCGCGCGGGCCCTGGGCGTGTCGATCGAGCGGCCCGCCGGCTTCCGGCGGCGCGGCGACGGCTACGTCCCCGGCCTCGGCGAGGCGCCCGAGGTCTCGGTGGCGGCCTTCGCGATGGTGCCGGGCCAGACCGCTCCCGAGGAGTTCCGGGTGGGCGAGCGCCGCGTCTTCCTCCAGCTCCTCGAACGCGAGGCGCCCGACGAGATCGAGATCGAGGCCAATCTGGAAGAGGAGACGGAGCGGCTCGCCAACGAGAAGCGCCAACGGGTCCAGGACGCCTGGATCGCCAAGCGGCGCGAGAAGCTCACCGAGGAAGGCCGCATCCAGGTCGACCTGTCCCAGATTCGCTGACCGCAGGGCCCGCGGTGCTCGCTGACCGCACGGCCCGCGGTGCCCCCGCGCGGATGCGGGCTAGAGCGTGGTCTCGCCGTGATCGCGGAAGGCCTCGAGCCGACGCCGGATCGGGGTCGAGCGCAGCTTCGCCAGCGCGCGGGCCTCGAGCTGGCGCACGCGCTCCCGCGAGAGTCCGAGCTTGCTCCCGATCTCCTCGAGCGTGTGGTCCGACTCGTCGCGCATCCCGAAGCGCCAGCGCAGGATGCTCCGCTCGCGCTCGTTCAGGACCGAGATCGAATCCTCGGCCGCCCGCTCGAGGCGCGAATGGTCGAGTCCGTCGAGCGGTGACGCCGTCCCCGGGTCCTTCACGAAGTCCTTCAGGTGCTTCGAATCGGTACCCCGCACCTCGCTCTCGAGCGAGAGCGGATCGCGCGTCATCCGCTGCAGCTGCTCCGCCTGGTCCGGCGTCGTCCCGAGCTCGGCCGCGATCTCCCAGGTGTTGGGCTCGCGCCCGAGCTTCTTCTCGAGCGCGCTCGAGGCCCGGTAGAACTTGAGCAGGGTGTCGTACATGTGGCTCGGGATTCGGATCGTACGCGACTGGTTCTGGATCGAGCGGATCAGGGCCTGCCGGATCCACCAGAGCGCATAGGTCGAGAACTTGTGACCGCGTCGGTAGTCGAACTTCTCGACCGCCCGGATCAGACCGAGGTTGCCCTCCTGGATGAGGTCGAGGAAGGGGATCCCCATGTTCCGGAAGTCCTTCGCGATCGCCACCACCAGCTTCAGGTTGTGACGCACGAAGGTGTTCTTCACGTCGTGGAGCTCGTCCCAGGACGACTCGATCTCGCGCATGCGGGCGACGAAGTCCTCGGGCGACATCCCGGCCTCGGCCTCCGCCGCGCGCAGGCGCGCGCGAAGCTCGCTCCGCCGCCGGGTCTGTTGGCGCCGCGCCTGGTCGGTGCGCGCGGTCCGGGCCGTGCTGCTCCGCAGGCGTCGCTGCGAGGTCTCGAGCTCGTCGCGGATCCGGAGCAGCTCCTTGCGGATTCGGCCGAAGATCTGCATGGAGAGATCGGCCTGCGCGAGCTTCCGTGAGACACGGGCGTCGAGGCGCGCCTTCGCATCGGCGTCGCCGGCGGCGTCGAGCTTCTCGCGCTTCACGATCAGCTTCGAGACCTGGCGGAGCGATGCGTCAACGTGGGCCCCGCGGTCCTCGCCCTCGGGAGAACCGCTGCCGAACGACTCGGACATCTTCCCGGTGACCCGGTTGTCCTCCTGCAGCTGGTTCCAGATCTCGACCGCCTTGCGCGCCGTGAAGGGCACCGACAGGATGCCGTGCTTCACGGACAGGGTGGCCGCCTCGATCTGCTTGGCGAGCATCACCTCCTGGTCCTTGGTCAACGTCGGGATGTCGCCGATGTCGTGGAAGTACGAAACGAGCGCACCACGCTCGCGGGGCCGTTCGTCTTCCGCGCGCGGCTTCGCGCGCCGCTCCTTGCGGGCGGCGACGAGCGTCCGCGTCCGCGTCGCACGCGCCGAACTCTCGGCCGCGGCGTCACGCGCGCGCGGCTTCGCGGTCGGAGTGCTCGGGCTCTGGGTTCCCGTGGTTCGGGATCGTGCGGAACGCGACCGGGACGTGACATGGGACTGCTTGGCCATTCGACCTCCTGACCGCCGCACGCACGGAGCAGGCTCCGTACGATGGGGGCTGACCGCTGTGACGAGATGACTCCTGGCCGCCTGGCTGGAGGGCGAGGCGACGAGCCGGCACGGCGGGGGGAGGTCGACCGGCTGAGTGATTCTCCACTCGCAACGCCGGCAGACTATTCGCATCGGCACGATTTGTCAAAGAACTTCGTCAGTTCGCGGAGTCGGCCGAATCGACATGTAGCCGAAAGCACTCGACCGGGGACGACCGCTCGAACGCGCCGAGCGCTCGGATGCGGAACTAGACGAAGGCTTCGCGACGGTGGCGGATCAGGTCCATGAACTCGGATCGGGTCTTCGGATCGCTGTTGAAGGTGCCCCGCAACGAGCTGGTGACGGCGAAGGCGTTCTGGCTTTCGACTCCGCGCATCATCATGCAGAGATGCGATGCCTCGACGACCACGCCGATCCCGCGCGGCTCGAGCACCGTCTCGATCGTCTCGGCGATCTCGGTGGTCATCCGCTCCTGGACCTGGAGGCGTCGGGCGAACATCTCGACCAACCTGGGGATCTTCGAGAGGCCCACCACCTTGCCGTTCGGGATGTACGCGACGTGGGCCCGGCCGAAGAAGGGAATCAGATGGTGCTCGCACAGGCTGTAGAAGTCGATGTCCTTGACCATCACCATTTCGTCGTAGGTGACGTCGAACAGGGCGTCGTTCAGGATCTCGAGCGGCTTCTGGCGATATCCGCCCGTGAAGAAGCGGAGCGCCCGGGCAGATCGGCCCGGCGTCTTGCGCAGGCCGTCGCGCGAGGGGTCTTCGCCGATCTCTTTCAGGATGGACTCGATGTAGGTCTCGATGGGGTCGTGCTCGTCGTTCACCGGGGCTCTCCGTATTCGAAGTGATTGCGTCGGGTCTCGCCCACCTCGACGCGGAGCAACCGAGCCGGCGTCTGCGCGGCAATCGTCGACGCGAGTCGATCGTGGATCACCCGGGCCACGATCTCGGCGGTGGGCAGGTCGTCCGCGAACTCGGGCTGGTCGTTCAGGAACCGGTGACCGAAGCGCTCGATCACCTCGCGCCCGATGATCTCGTCGAGGACGTCGGGCGCGACGATGCGGCCGTCGAGCGGGTCGACCGGGCCGGTCACCGTCACCGCGACGGAGTAGTCGTGCCCATGCACGTTCGAGCACTTCCCGAAACAACGTTGGTTCTCGGCGTCGCTGAGCTCGGGTGCCCTCAGCACATGGGCCGCCGGGAAGTGAAACCGTCGGGTGAGCGCGATCACGCCTCGGGCCCCACGATCTCGACCGACGTGTCGACATCCTGATGCAGTGTGGTCCGGGCCAGCAGGCCATCGGGAAGCGCGCGGACCAACAGACCATGGATCACCCGGACCAGGTTCTCCGGGGTGGCCGGCTCCTTCTCGAAGAAATCGGTGTCCCGGTTCAGGTCACGATGGTCGAACCGGCTCATGATCTCGCGCTCGAGGATGGCCTTGAGCTCGCCGAGATCGAAGACCATCCCGGTCACCGGGTCGGGCTGCCCCTCGAGCGTGACCTCGAGCCGGTAGTTGTGACCGTGCAGGCGCGCGGCTTTTCCGAAGACCGACTGATTGCGTTCGTCGCTCCAGTCGGGCCGAATCTGGCGGAGGGAGCACGAGAAGTCGATGCTGCGCGTGATGCGGGTGGGCGGCATGGGCCAGCCTCCTCGGCGGCGGGCGATCGGTGGCACACCGATGCACCCGGGCCTCGAAAGGCTAGCCTGGGGGCCCCTGGGGTCAAAACGAGCGGCTCAGTACTCCCGGATCAGGCCCCGCACGATACCCCGAACCCGAACCTCGTCGGCGGGCAGCTCGATCGGCTGGATCGCAGGGTTCGCCGGCACCAGACGCACCGTCCGCCCGTTGCGGTAGAGCTTCTTGAGCGTCGCCTCCTCGCCTCGGACCAGGGCCACGATCGTCTCTCCGTCGCGCGCGTCGTCGCGGCTCTCGACGATCACCGTGTCTCCGTCGCGAATCTGCTCGTCGATCATCGAGTCGCCCCGGACCCGGAGTGCGAAGACCTGGGTGTTGGGTCGCACGAGGGCTCGCGGCACCTCGATGCCTTCGGGCACCTCGACGGCGGCGATCGGTGCGCCCGCGGCCACGGAGCCGAGCAGGGGGATCTGGACCCGATCGTTCTGCTCCGGCTCGACCGGCTCGACCGAGCGCGACCGGTTCCAGGCCTTTCGCAGGTAGCCCTTCTCCACGAGGTGCTGGATGTGCTTGTGGACCGTGGCCACCGACGAGAGACCGAAGTGGGTTCCGATCTCCTCGAGGCTCGGGGAATACCCCTTGCGTCCGATGAACTCTCGGACGAAGTCCAGGATCTCACGCTGTCGGCGTGTCAGTGCCATCGTCTCTCTCACATACCCGTTGCGGGTGGTCGAGTTTCGGTTCTGGCCGTCGGAGTGAATGGGGTTGTAGTTCATGGTTGGGTTTCCGATTCCCAGCGGCCACCGAGGTGACGCGTCGACCCCTGCACCGCTGATGTTCGCATTTCCTTCGCCTCTTCGCGAGTTCGGGTCGTCCCGCGGCGACTGGCTGGCTGGATGGCTGGCGGCAGCGCGTGGCGTGCGTCGTCTCGTCGGAGCTGGCGTTTATGAGCCCTGTTTCGCGACATATACTTCGCGTAATGTAGCGCCTCGGGGCCCGGGTGTCTCGTGTGCCTCTGGCACTATTACGTCGGCGCCGCGAGACTGGTTTCACGCAGCTTGCGTTCGGACGGGGCACGGTAGAAGCGCCGCAGCTCGGAGAGCAGGGCCGGGGTGTCCCGCCGGAGCGGAAACCGCCGCTCCCGCCCGCGGCAGTAGCGGCGCCCGGCGCGATGAGCGAGTTCGTAGCGCGCCCGCTCGTCGATCCCGATCCAGTCGTCCCAGCGGAAGCCCTCGAAATGGGCGAAGCCGTCGCGACCACCGAGTCGGGCCATCACGTAGCGGTCGATCTCGGCCTGCAGCTCGAGCACGAGGGCCGACACCCGGCGCCGCTCGCGGGCGTGCCAGGCCAGACAGAGGAAGTGGCTGGTCTCCTCGACCACGGTGTCCACGTCGCCCTCGTCCCGGGGGTCGAGGTAGAGACCGAGCTGGAGATCGCCTTCGGCCTCGACGGCCACCACGCCGGATCGTGGGCTCGGGTCGGGCAGGAGACGCTTCGCGGTCTCGGCCGGAACCAGACAATCGATGGCCCGCACCGGAAGCGCGATCTGGTAGACCTCCGAGAGCGCCAACTCGGCCGCGGCCACGAGCCGGCCGGGGTCCGGGAGGTCCTCGACCGGGCCCGCGCTCACTGCCACCGCACGGTCCTGCCCGGAGCCAGCGATCCCCCGATGCGGCCGAGCCGCCGGCGCGCGCCCTCGTCCCCCTGCTCCACGTAGCGCGTGTAGAGCCGGAGCAACCCGGCTGGGCTGTGCGACCAGGCCCGGTCGGCCACCGCGGCGAGCGCCTCCACGAAGGTCTCGAAGCGCTCCGCCAGCTCGGCGAAGACGTCCACCCAGTCGGCGCGACCGTCGTCGCGGCCACCGGCCCCAGCGGGCGCTCCGGTCGAGATCTGACGGGACAGATCGGCATAGGCGATGCGCCCGATGTCGCGGTAGTACCCTGCCCCCACGGGACTGCGGCCCAGCGAGTCGGCGAACAGACCCACCAGGAAGAGGGCGTCGTCTCCGATGGCCCGCATGCGGGCGAGCCGGACGCTGCCGTGCTCGAGGCGCGCTGCGAGAAGGGCCTCGCCGAAGGCGGGACGCTGCTCGCGCTGGGCCCTCGGGAGCCCCGGCTCTCGCAGGCGCTCGAGCAGGAGATCGACCAGATAGGCGCGGGCCACCGGGCTCGGCTCGGGACGCGTGCGTCCGAGCGCCCCTCCGACGATCTCGGAGAAGAAGCGGCGTGCTCCGGTCTGGTCGATGACCTCCATCCCGGATCGGCCGGCCCCGCGGCTCGCGGGTCCGGTAGCGGAGTGATGGCGGCTCGGCATCCGGCCTCCTTCCCTCCACCCGATCGTCCCGACGTGGGGTCGAGCTTACCCGTCGAGGGCGCCGCTGTGGAGGCTTTTCCCACCTGCGCCGTGAGAGACACTCCCCGCAGGGAAGGTGGCCGGCGCAGCGGCCCGCGAACAACTCCTGCCCGATCGGCCCCTTGCATCTCGGACTGCCGTGATTACAGTTCGCCGCGGTTTTGGCAGGCAGCTCAGCGCCCTGCCAGAAACCGCGGTGGGGAGACGGCGCGCTCGCGCCCTCCCCGTCCGCTGGCCGTCGGGAATCGCCTGGCGGCCGGGGAGGACGCGGCCCGACGAGGGCCCAGAAATCCTGACACGCATGCAGCGCCGCCAGGGGGCGAGCGCTTTGGAGGAAGCGAGACCCATGAAGATCCGGCCTCTCCAGGATCGAATCATCGTGAAGCGGGTGGAAGAGGAAGAGAAGACCAAGGGCGGCATCATCATCCCCGACACCGCGAAGGAGAAGCCCCAGGAGGGCAAGGTCATCGCGGCGGGCAAGGGGAAGGTGAAGGACGACGGAACCGTGCAGCCGCTCGACGTCAAGAAGGGCGACAAGATCCTCTTCAGCAAGTACGCCGGAACCGAGGTCACGATCGACGGCGAAGAACATCTGATCATCCGCGAGGACGACGTCCTCGGCGTGATCGAGTAGAAGGAGCAACCAGGACATGGCAGCCAAAGAGATTCGTTACGAAGCGGATGCGCGCGGCCGGCTCCTCGCGGGCGTGAACGCGATGGCCAACGCCGTACGCGTGACGCTCGGCCCGAAGGGCCGCAACGTGGTCATCGAGAAGAGCTTCGGCTCGCCCACGGTCACCAAGGACGGCGTCACCGTCGCCAAGGAGATCGAGCTCGAGGACAAGTTCG
>CAYYUT010000104.1:8600-8874 GCA_964474935.1 uncultured Spirochaetales bacterium | reverse complement strand
GGCGAGCGTCACCGCCAGACGCGGCTCGAGCGCCTCGGACGCCGCGCGTTCCACCGCCTCCGGACAAGGGGGGTGGCTCTTCTCCATCCCCAGGCCTATCGGCGCACGACTCTAAAAACTGGGAGGAGATCTCGGGGGAGGAGGCCGGGGGGTGAGAGTCCGGGCGATCTCGATCGATCCTGCCGGCTCGTGCGGGCGCAGGGGATGTGCGACCAGGGGCGACGGAGAACACACCCGAAGACCGAGGTTAAACATAGGCGGAGAGTTAAGAAGG
>CAYYUT010000104.1:0-8590 GCA_964474935.1 uncultured Spirochaetales bacterium | reverse complement strand
GATCCCCGGTGTCGGCTTCGTCAAGCTGAAGGTGAAGAAGCTGGGCAGTGCGGAACGCCTGCGCGCGGCGCTCGACCATATCCGCGCGGTCGGCATGACCCCGGTGATGGGCGACGGCACCGCCCCCGGTCGCACGTGTGTCAGCTGCGGCGGACGTTTCGCCTGGCGAAGGCACCCGCTGCGAGCATCGAAGTCACGAGGATCAGACCGCCCGGCTCGGGAACGGCGCTCGGAATGGGATCGACCTGGCCGTTGAGCACGAAGGTGACCAGCGACCCCAGCATGAGCGGATTGTCCTCGGAGGGGACCGATCCGCCGCAGACCGCGCCGATCAGTCCCAGGTCGCCCGTCGCGAAGTTCAGGCGCGAGCCCGACTGCATGTCGCCGGCGAAGTCGTCGCACGGCGGACGGGTGATCGTCTCGGTCGTGAGAACGAAGGAGAACACGCTCTCGAGCACGGTTCCGTCGCGCGAAATCGTGACGTCGAACGGATCGGTGGTGAGGGCGCCGGTCGCGAGGTCGAAGATGCCCGTGATCGTGACACCGCTGACCGAGAACGAGAAGAAGTTCGGCGACACCTCGACCGTCGGGAAGGCGAGATTCGAGATCGTCACGTCGACCGAATCTCCGACGGCGCCGGCGAGATCGAAGTCGAGGATCAGGGTGGTCGGATCGAAGGTGTCGAAGTCGCCGCCGATGATGGCGCAGCTCGCGACGCCGCAGCTGCCGGCCGTGTCGAGGTTGAAGTTGCTCATGAGCGCGGAGGCGTTGCCTGCCTGCGCGAGCACCAGACCCGCTGCGAGACCGGTCACCACGCGGGGCCGTGCCACGAGCAGCAGGGAGGCGAAGCCCGCGAACAGCACCATCAGCCACGCTCCCGGCTCGGGCACCGACGTGACGGTTCCGGCGGCCCGGGTCTCCACCGTCAGGGTCGTGACCCCGAGGCGGACGTTGCCCGGCGCCGTCTGGCGTACGCCGATCTCGAGCGAGCCGTCCGCGAGGAGCGCGAGCTGCTCGGCCGAGAACTCGACCTCGAAGCCGGTCGGGGCGGGGCCGATCCGGCAGGCGTCGCTGGCACCGCAGGCCGCGATGGTGAGCCCGTCGGCGAGGAACTCCACCGGCGCCGTACTCCCGACGGTGTCGTTGCCGAAGCTGCCGGCGAGCACCGCCGACTCGATCTCGAAGCCGTCGGCCAACACGAAGCCGAGCAGGCCGACGGTGTCGCTGGCCGGGAGGCCCTGTAGCTCGAGCGGCCCGTTCCAGGCGGGCAACTCGGCCAGGATCGGGGCAGCGGCGGCGGGCTGCGCGATTCCGATGACGGCGGCCACGGCGAGCCAATGCCAGCGGAGGACCCGTCGGGGTCGGATGCCCGTCGGGTGGGGGGTCGGGATGGAGGTCGGGTTCGCGATCGGGCTCGGGTACATCGGATGCTCCTGTTCACGCGTGCGAGGCGATCGGCGCCACGCGGCAGCTGAAACACACAAAGGGCATCACCCCGGTGGCGATGCCCCTTCCCCGACGAACCAAACTGTCCCTGGAACGAGCCGCTCCGCGCCGGATGGGCGAGCGCACTCGGACGCCATTGGGTCGCGGCTCTTCCCAGCACCGCGTCCCGCGCCGGCCTCGGAGCCACGGCCCCGAGACGACGAAGGGCCGCGCCGCAAGCGGCGCAGCCCTTCCCTGGCCCGAATCCATCGCAAGTCTCGTGCCGTCGGGAGCCTACCTGCGGCGATCTTGCTCATTCCCTGCGTTTTCGGGTACTTGCGCAATCGCGGGCACTCGAGGGGGCGGGACGATCGGCACCCGGTGTGGAACTCGCCCACCCATGCTGGGAAAAACCCTTCCGTCCTCTCGCATCCTCGCCCCGCGGCCCCGGTCGGGTCGGCTCGTCGGACCCGGGCCCCCGATCGGAGCCAGTCCGGGCGGGAGCTGTCATAATGACGACCACACCCATGTCGAAGAAGCCGTTCCAGATCGGCGCCGAACGCGTGGCCCTCGGCGAGACGCGTGACGTGCAGCTCGAGGTGAGCCAGACCTACACCGGGGTTCCGGTGTCGCTCCCCCTGAAGGTCGTGCGCGGCCCGAAGCCCGGACCTGCGGTCTTCCTCACGGGAGCGGTGCACGGCGACGAGATCAACGGCTCGGGGGTGATCCGGGAGCTGATGCTCGAGGGCCTGGCGCTCCGGCGCGGCACCCTCGTCTGTCTACCGGTGGTCAACATCTTCGGCTTCGAGAATCACAGTCGCTATCTCCCGGACCGGCGCGACCTGAACCGGAGCTTCCCGGGCGATCCTCAGGGGAGCCTCGCCCTGCGGCTCGCCCACGTGGTCTTCTCGGAGGTGATCCAACGCTGCGACTACGGGATCGACCTGCACACCGCGGCCGTGCGCCGCACGAACTTTCCTCACGTCCGGGCCGACCTCGATCGCGAGCCGGTGCGCCGGATCGCCGAGGCCTTCGGTTGCGAGCTGATCTTCGGTGGCCAGGGGCCTGAGCGTTCGCTGCGTCGGGTGGCGGCCGAGTCGGGCTGCGCGACGATCGTGATCGAGGCCGGCGAGGCGTTCAAGTTCGAGCCCGGACCCATCCGGCTCGGGGTTCGCGGCGTGAAGAACGTCCTCCGGACGCTCGACATGCTCGACGGCGAGGTGATCCGGCCCGCCTACCAGACCGAGATCCGCAAGAGCAGCTGGGTGCGGGCATCGGCCGGAGGCCTGCTGCGCTTCCACGTGGCACCCGGCCAGCTCGTCGAAGCCGGAGATCTGCTCGCGACGTGTGACAGCCTCTTTCGGATCGATTCCACGCCGATCGCCGCGCCGAAGGACGGAATCGTCCTCGGGATGACGACCCTGCCGGCGGTGAAGCCGGGTGAGCCCGTCTGCCACCTCGCCGTCCCGCGCGAGCCGATCGCCGCGATCCGCGAGAAGCTCGCGGCCTCGCCCCGCACATTGCACCGCCGGCTCGAGCGCGATCTCGCGACCAACGTCGCGGTGGCGCCTCTCCCCGAGGTCGACCCTCCGCCGACCGGCTCAGGCGGCGGCTGACGCGGCCGCCGGCGCCCGCAAGAATCGCCCGACCCAGGGACCCGTCCAGGCGATGACGCTGCTCGCGCCGACCGCGAGCGCCCAGCCAACCGGCCCCGGGTCCTCGAGTCCCAGCACGCGGCCGAGCCAGGGCAGATGCACCGCGGCCACGGTGAGTCCCACGCACAACGCCACGGCGCCCCACATCCAACGGTTCGACACGATCTCGTTGCGCCAGGGCGAGCTTCCGGGCGCGCGCATGTTCCAGACGTGCCAGAGCTGTCCGAGCGCGAGCGAGAGGAAGGCGACGGTGACGGCGCGATCGCCGGTGAGACCGAGTGCGAAGGCCGCCGCGAAGGCTCCGAGCACGCTCGCCGTCAGGATGGCGCCATAGGCGGCGATGGCCTGCCAGTGTCGGCGTGTGAGCACGCTCTCGTCGAAGCCCCGAGGCGGCTGCTGCATGCGTCGCGGGTCGCCCTCACCGACGCCGAGGGCGAGCGCGGGGAACACGTCGGTCACGAGATTGAGGAAGAGGATCTGGAGAGGCGCCAAGGGCAACGGCGCGCCGCTCATCGATGCCAGCGCGACCACGAGGATCTCGCTCACGTTGCACGAGAGCAGGTAGAGCACGAACTTCCGGATGTTCGCGAAGATGTTCCGGCCCTCGGCGATGGCGGCCACGATCGTGGCGAAGTCGTCGTCGGCGAGCACCATCGCGGCGGCCTCCTTGGCGACCTGGGTGCCCCGCATGCCCATCGCGACACCGATGTCGGCCTTGCGGAGCGCGGGCGCATCGTTCACTCCGTCGCCGGTCATCGCGACGATCGCGCCGCGCGCCTGATGGGCCTCGATCAGGCCGAGCTTCTGCTCCGGGGTGGCGCGGGCGATCACGTTCGCCCCGAGCACCCGCTCCCGCATCTCCGTGGGGAGCGCTTCGATGGGGCCGAGCCGGCGCGCATCGACCACCGATTCGAGCGGTGCGTCCTCGCGGGCCAGACCGATGCGTCGTGCCACGGCCAGCGCGGTGGCGGGCTGGTCGCCGGTGAGCATCACCACCCGGACCCCGGCGCAGGTGCAGGCCTCGAGGGCGGGTCGCACCGATTCGCGCGGCGGATCGAGCAGCGCCACCAGACCGAGGAGCACGAGCTCGCGGTAGGGATCATCGTCGAGCCCGGTGCCCGGCTTGCCGGCGATGGCGAGCACCCGCAGGCCGCGACCGGCCATCTGCTCGTTGCGCTCGAGCCAGGCCTTGCGTCCGGCATCATCGAGCGGAAGGGCCCCGTCCACGCCGCGCACCCGATCGCAGCACTCGAGCACGGCTTCGGGAGCTCCCTTCACGGCGAAGCGGAAGCCGCCGTCGGCCTGGTGGATGGTGGCCATGCGCTTCTCGGCCGGATCGAAGGCGATCTCGCGACGCTCGGGCAGACGGGCTGTCAGCGCCTTGCGGAGCAGGCCCGCCTTGGCCCCGGCGACGAGCAGTGCGATCTCGGTGGGATCGCCGAGGGTCGTGGGTTCCGTCGTCCCGCTGCCATCCTGGAGAACCGCATCGTTGCAGAGCACGGCCGACTCGAGCAGCTCTCGGAGCGCCGGGTCGCGGTCGACATCGACCCGCGAGTCGCCTTCGCGGAACTCGCCGGCGATCGCGTGACCGACGCCGCTGACCTCGACGTCCCGATCGTCCGCGAGCGCGATTCGGACGAGCGTCATCCGGTTCTCGGTGAGGGTGCCGGTCTTGTCCGTGAGGACTACCGAGGTCGACCCGAGTGTCTCGACCGCCGACAGCTGATCGACGAGCGCATTGCGCTCGGCCATCCGCCACATGCCCCGTGCGAGCGCCACGGTCGCCACGATCGGCAGGCCTTCGGGCACCGTCGCCACGGCCAGCGCGATGGCGATCTCGACCACCAGCCAGGGGTCGCGTCCCGCGACGATGCCGCTCGCCGCCACGAAGACCGCGATCCCGAGCGTCACCCAGACGAGGCGGTGCCCGAGGCGATCCAGACGTCGTTCGAGCGGGGTCGCCTGGGGCTCGGCCCGTTCGACGAGCGCCGAGATGCGGCCGAGCTCGGTGGCCATGCCGGTCGCCACGACCACGCCCTCGGCCGATCCGCGGGTCGCCGAGCTGCCCTTGAAGATCATGTTGGGCCGCTCGGCGAGAGGACAGTCGGGCCCGAGCGTGTCGCAGTGCTTGTCCACCGGTACCGATTCGCCGGTGAGCGTCGATTCGTCCGCCTGGAGCTTGGAGGCGCTCACTAGCCGCAGATCGGCCGTCGCCACGTCGCCCCCTTCGAGCAGCACGATGTCGCCCGGAACCAGGGCCTCGGCCGGAACCGTCCGTGCACGGCCGCCGCGTCGCACGGTGGTCTGCACGGTCGCGAGGCGGCGCAGCGCCTCCATCGAGCGCACCGCGCGAAGCTCGGTCGTGAAACCGATCACGGCGTTGATCACGATCACCGCGACGACGGCGACCGCCTCGACGAGCTCGCCGAAGAGGGCTGCGCCGATCGCGGCGGCCACGAGCAGACCGACGATCAGGCTCTTGAACTGATCGAGCGCGATCTCCCAGACACTGCGCGCCTCGATCGCGCGAAGGCGGTTCGCGCCGAAGTGGGCCGCCCGGCGCGCGACCTCCGAGGCCGAGAGTCCCGCCTCGGGTCGGACGCCGAGCGCGTCGAGCACGGCCTCGCTCGGGCTCGCCCAGGGCGTTCGGAGGCTGCTTCGTTGCGCGGCGTTCATGCGTCTCCCTCGCTCGCGGGTGGCATGGACGGGCGGCCCGGACGACAGAGCGGGCCGCGAGCTGCGGTCAGGGTTCGGTGGCGACCGGTGAATCCAACCCGACGGCATCGAACCGGAGCGCGACCGCCGGGGGGCCGTCTGCGGTCGACCCGTCTGCCTGGACCGCCCGGGTGCGCAGCTGGTCGGAGGTGATGCCCTCGGCCCGGAGCACGCCCAGAATGGCCTGGGCGCGGTCTCGCCCCAGCTCCTCGAAGCGTGCCGCCGGCACCTCGATCGCACCCAGATAGCGTTCGAGGAGCGCCTCGTCCTCGGGATCGAGGGGGGCCTGCGCGCCGGCGGCCCGGGAGGTCACCGCGTTCTCGATGCGTCGGCGCGCGAGCAGACCGTCACCGGCGACGTCCGGTACGCTCGAGCCCTCGGCGAAGCGTTGGGCGAGGAGGGCGAGCGCGAGCGCGCGTCGGTCGTCGGTGGCCACCTGGGGCTCGATGGCGACCGCGAGCTGGGGGCGGATCTCGAGCAGTCCGGCGAGCTCGACCAAACGGGCCCGCTCGTCGTGCGACAGCGTCACCTCGCCGGCCGGGAACGCGACGGGAGGAATCCCCGGATCGGCGCTCCCGTCGTCGCCGAGGGGGTTCACGGCTCCCAGCAGCTTCAGGGGGGCGGCGAGGGCGCCGATCAGAGCGGATCGCAGCGCACCCCGCAGGACGGTCGCCAGGCCTGCCGACACCCCGTCGGCGTCGACGCTCAGGGGAAGGTCGAGCGCGATGTTCCCGCGCGGACCCTGCAGCAGGGCGAGCGCCACGTTCAGCGACACCCCATAGGTGCGGACGAAGCCGTCCTCGTCGATCCGGTCGATGTCGAGCTCCGAGAGCACCAGACGGCTGGTCGAGTCGAAACGACCGTTGCGATAGGCGCCGCTGCCGCCGAGTGAGAGCGTTCCAGCGGCGAAGTGGGGCTTCGAGGGCATCGCGGTGAGGTAGGGATTCAGGTCTTCGAGCGGGAGTTGCTCGATCTCGAGCTCGAGCTGGCCGCTGTCCGCCTCGAGACCGCCGTCGAACGCGAGCCTGCCGTCCTCGAAGATCCGGGCTTCGGCCCGGAGCTGGCGCGCGCGGAGCTCGGGCCAGCCGATGCCCGCGCCCGTCAGGCTCAGACCCTGGATCGATCCACCGAAGCCCGGGGTCACGCTGCGATCGAGCACGACCACTCGGCCCGCCTCGATGCGAAGCGCGTCGAGCCGGGCGTCGATCGCGGGGCCCGGTGCCGTCGGGTCGGTGTCCGAACCGGCTTCGGACGGGACCAGCGCGTCGAGGGCTGTCGGCGGATGCGTGTAGCGGATCCGTGGATCCACGAGCTCGAGCGATCCGAGGTGGAGCGCGATCGGCTGGGGTGCCCCGGTGGCGCCGAGCGGAACCCGGATCCGTTCGATCCGGGTAGCCAGACGTTCGAGACGCACCCCGATCTCGACGTCCTCGCCCGGGTTGGCGAACTCGAGCTCCCGGATCTCGGTCGTTCCGCGGATCTCGATCCCGGGCTCGCCGACGGGTCCGTCGACCCCACCCGGCTCGAGCAGGGCGTCGATCGCGAGCTCGCCGAAGCTCCGGCTCTTCCTCAGCCAGGCCTCGAGCGCCGGGTCGGCCGCCGTCGCCAGGAGCGGCAGCGGAAGCTCCTTCCAGGAGAGCGTGCCCTCGAACCCCATCGGGTCGAGGCCGAGGCGTCCGGCGAGGGCGAGGGTCCCCTCGCCGATCGTGACGTCGAGCTGCAACGGGAAGTCGAGACCCGGTGTCCAGACGACGTCATCGGCCTCGAGCGTCACCTCGAGCTCGATGGGCTGGGTGTCCGTCCACATCACGAGCTCGGCCTGGCGGATCGCGAGCTTCGCGATCCGCGGGCCTCCGGCCGCCGGGCTCGTGACCTCGACATCGACGCCTTCGCCCGTGCCGGTCGGCCCGGGCGCGGTCGACGATGCAGATGCCGCGGGTGCAGCGGTCGCAGCCGCCGGTCGCGCGTCCGCCGCGCCCCGCGACGACACGAAGAGGTCGCGCCGGGCGCCGAGGGTGGGGCCGGCGAGCGAGATCGTCCCGAGCTCGATGCTCTCGCCCACGATGCGGACGTCGGTGACGCGGAGCTCCTGGAGGTCGAAGTCGAGCAGCACGCGCTCTTCGACGCCCGCCTCGTCGATGTCGACCTCGATGCCGCGCACCACCAGCTCGTCGATCTCGATCGGCCAGACGCTCTCGCCATCGGCTTCGGCGTCTTCGTCGGTGGCCTCCTCGTCGGGCGGTACCGGGCGCGCCTCGCCCAGCGGATCGATCCGGCCCTCGGGGTCCCGCAGCACGATCAGACGGGGATGGGTGAGGATCACCTCCTCGAGATGGATGCGGCGGTCCAGGAGATCGGCGAGCCGGATCTCGACCTCGGCCCGCTCGATGTCGAAGAGCGGCGAGAGCGTGGACTCCGGATCGATCGGCCCCGGTGTGCGCGCCACCGAGCCGAGCTCGAGCGACGCCCGGCCCGAGAGGAGCGCGAGATCGATGTCGTCCACCTGCACGTCGAGCCCGATCGCCTGGCTCGCCTGACTCTCGAGCAGCGATTCGATCACCGGCGGCAGGGCGACCCGGATCGCGGCGACCAGCAGGACGATCGTCGCGAGCGCGATCCAGGGCCAGCGTCGGCGCGACGGGTGGCTTGTGGGAGTCGTGTCGGCTGTATCGCTCATGATGGGACCGGAGGATAGGACGAACCGGCCTCGGGATCCGATCCGCGAGGTCCGGCCGTCGGGCCGGCGTCAGTCCCCGGTCGCCCCGGCGGCGTCGAGGCTCGCCTCGGCGCGCTCG
>CAYYUT010000103.1:0-8887 GCA_964474935.1 uncultured Spirochaetales bacterium | reverse complement strand
CCCTCCTCGCGGCAGACCTCCAGCACCGCCTCGATCAGCCGCTCGCCGATGCGCCGGCCGCGCACCGCGGGGTCGACGAAGAGGTCGCTGAGATAGCAGATGCGCCCGGCGCGCAGGGTGTAGGGCACCCGTTCCAGATCCGAGAGGTCGAGGCTCCCGACGCCCGAGAGCCGCCCCGCATCGCCGATGTCGCCGCGGAGCTCGTCGAGCTCGACGTCGGCGCCGAACGCGCGGAAGCGGCCCGTGCTCATGTGGACGAGCCAGCGTCCCAGATAGTGCGCGCCGAGATGCCAACGCCCGCGGGCCCACGAACCGGGCACCAGCTCCACGGTCGCCACCCCGGGGAGTGCGGCCGAAGCGCGCAGATGGACCGCCAGCCGGTCGCGTTCGCCGCGCGTCCACAGCGCGTCGGCCTCGACCGGAACGCGCCCCCAGACGGCGTGATCGACACGGCCGCGGACGCCCGTCTCGTCTCGCGCGACCTCGGCCAGGACGTGGTGCAACGGCCAGAGCAGGGCGGGATGATCGATGCGCTCCAGGTTCAGGAGCAGATCGGTGGGCTCCTCCGTCGGACGACCCGCCTTCACGATGTCGTAGAACGGGGCGAGCCCGGGGAGAGGAGGGACGTCCGCGATGGCGGGAGGCACCGCATCATTGGCGAACAGATGGGTGAGGCCGTCGATCGTGAGGTCGAGCATCGGCAGCTCGGAGCCGGCGCGCCGTCCAACGAGACCCGTGAGTCGCAGACGGTCGCCGACGATCTCGACCCGTCCGCCCACCCCGTCGAGCGGTTTGCCGTCGCCGAGCTCCACCCGGACGTCGGCGAGGTCGGCCGAGGCGCGGAAGTCGGCCGGGAGCGCGCGCGGGCCAGCGGGAGCGAGCCCCGGAATCCAGTCGCGCAGGCGGGCGCGGCCTTCCAGGCGCACGTTCGAGATGTGCCCGCTCTCGATCGGGCGGATCAGCTCGAGGACCCGCGCGCGGATCGACCGCGGCAGGAGAGCCAGCTCTTCGGGCGCCCGGGCGAGGTCGAGGGTCCCGAGGACGAGCCCGATGGCCAGCTCGGTGTCGCCACCGCGCGCGCCCCGGATCTCGCCCCCGAAGTCGACGTGCTGTCCACTGGCCGAGAGCCGGCCGTCGGTGATCCGGACGCCCCCGGTGCGCTCGTCGAGATGGCCCTTCCAACGCACCCTCTCGAGCTCGAACGCGTTCTCGGGCCAGCCCGCGGGAGTCCCGATCCGCACGTGCGGGGAGCGGAGCGCGACGTCGGCCTGCCATGGCTGGTCGGGCGCCCGGGTCACCGTCAGGCGCAGATCGCCCCGACCTGCGACCCGTACGTCTCGGGGGGGCGGCTCGCCGCGCCACTCGGCCCAGAGGCAAGGGAGCTCGGCGACGTCGAGGTCCTCGATCCGGGCCTCGGCCTCGACCCCGGCGCCGCGGCTGCGGTAGATCGAGACGTCCACACGGGTGGTCGAGCCGTCCCGGAGCCAGTCGGCCGCGAGACGCACCGAGACGTCCTCCGACAGGCTGCCGAGCCGCAGGCTTCCCTCGAGCCCGCGGAGCGATCCCTCGACCACCGGCGGATGCGAGGCCTGAGGCCTGCGGCGAACGATCACCTCGGAGTCGCGGAGCTCGATCCGGCGGATCGACACATCGCCCGCGCGGACCATCCGGCCCGTCCCGAAGCGCCGGGCGCCCTCGGCGTCCGGATCGGTGAGCGCGGTCCACAACGATCGCGCCCGGCCCGGCGCCAGTGTCCCATCGGCCTCACGTGTCACCACGGCCCGAAGGCGACGCGCCTCTACGTTCCAGATCCGGACCTCCCGGGCCAGGAGCAGTCGCACCGGATCGATCCGGATCCGAGCCTGCTGCACCCGAAGCTCGGGCCCGAGAGCGATCCCGGCGAGCTGGACGACGAGGCCGTGGCCCGGCGCGAAGATCTGCCAGGACGGCTCGATGGTCGCGCTCTCGAGCGAGGCGTCCGGCCCGAGCTCGCGCTGGAGCGCCCCCAGCGCGGTCTCACGCACGCGGTCCGGCCCGATCCAGCGGTCGAGCAGGGCGGGCCCGATCGCCACCAGCGCGACGACGAGCATCGCGGCGGCCAACGCGGTCGCGTGGAGGAGGCTCGGCCGTCTCGCGGGCCGGCTCTCGGGAGCTCTGGAACCGTGTTCGCTCAGCCGGTCGTCCTCGGGGCCCGTGGGTTCGGTGGCCCGTCGCCAGGAGACCTCGGAGTGTGGCAGATCTCGGCTCGCCCAACCCCAGGAGGCGAGGTCGGCGGACGGGTGGCTGGACCGGTGACCCGGGTCGCCGGGTCGCCCGGTGGGTGGGTCCCATGGCCCGCCAGGTCGATCGGCGCGGCCCCGGGTCGGAGCGATGGGGGTCGGCCCGTCGACGAGACGGCTCGATCGACAGGAAAAACGACGTTCTGTTTCGCTGACACTCCGCCATAAGGAGAGTCCGGTGGTGCGCGTCCGAGGCGCCATCCGCCCGTGGGGAAAGCACTTCTCTGGTTCGTCCAAAGATCTCGACCTGCGCCCCTTCCGCACCGCAAAGGCCTATTTCTTCTAAAGAATTTCCGGTCCGAGCCGTTTAGTCCGGGTGCGATCGCGTCCGTGGGTGAACTACGTCGATCAAGGGAGTGCGACGCGATGGACCAGGACCAAGACGGCAGCACCGTGGGGCGGCAGAAGAACCGTGTCCGCGAGCTGCGCGAGAATCGTCTGATGACCCAGGCGCAGCTTGCGCGGAAGGCGAAGGTGGCGCTGCGAACGATTCACAGTGTCGAAAAAGGCATGAACTGCCGCATGGATACGAAGCGCAAGATCCTGCTCGCCCTGGGCCTGCGCTTCGAGGACCGTGACAAGGTGTTCCCGCCCGCACAGGGATTCGATTCCCTGAACTGACCCGCTCCGAGGCCGTCCGCCTCACTCCGTCCTGCAGTCCGGTACCATCGGGGACCGCGGGGGGCGTACGCGCCCGAGGAGACAGGAGGACGTCACGG
Source organism: uncultured Spirochaetales bacterium (assembly GCA_964474935.1). Taxonomy (GTDB): domain Bacteria; phylum Myxococcota_A; class UBA9160; order UBA9160; family JAFDDA01; genus CAYYUT01. The sequence goes on along the minus strand of CAYYUT010000103.1, from coordinate 5,889 downwards.
ATCGGGTCACGCTGCTCGCGGATGTCGCCGGCATCGTCTCCAGGTCGCACGACCTGGCGGAGACGTTGGACAACGTCGTCAACGTCGTTGCCCGGCGTCTGGATGCCGACGTCTGCTCGGTCTACCTGACGGATCCCGACCTGCGGCACCTCACGCTCCAGGCCACCATCGGCCTGGCGCGCGAGTCCGTGGGCCGGGTGCGCCTCGAATTCGGCGAGGGCCTGGTCGGTTTCGCGGGCGCGCAGCGCGAGCCGATCGCCATTCAGAAAGCCCAGGAGCACCCCCGGTTCCGGTTCTTCCCGGAATCCGGCGAGGCGCAGTACGCGTCGCTGGCAGCGGCGCCCCTGATGGTGCGCGACGTCCCGATCGGGGTGCTCGTCGTCCAGACCCAGCAGGAGCGCCAATTCGCGCAGCACGACGTCGAGCTGCTCCAGACCTGTGCCCAGTTGATCGCCCCGGTCGTGATGAACGCGCGACTGCTCGACCTCGTGAAGCTGCCCGACAGCGAGCGCGAGCGGGTCGCTGCCGAGCTGGCCTCGTCCGGCATTCCCATGGCCGGCCAGCCGGCGCCCGCCGCGTCGACGGGCGAGCCGGAGCGATCGCTGCGGGGCATTCCGACCTCCCCTGGGGTGGCCATCGGACCGGTCTATCTGCTCGAGGATCCGCTCGACTTCCGGCAGGTGGAGTACACCCCGAGCGAGGACCTCGAAGACGAGCGTCAGGATCTGCGCGATGCGCTCGGCGAGGCTCGGCGCGAGCTCGAGAGCGTGCGCGAGGAAATGGGGGCGCGGTTCGGCGAAGACCTGACCGGTGTCTTCAACACCCAGATCCAGATCCTCGAGGACAAGGGCTTCCTGTCCCGTCTCGAGGAAGCGGTTCGCAAGACCGGCAACGCGCTCGAGGCGCTTCGCAGCGTGCTCGAGTCGTACCGGGCGATCTTCTCGGGGATCGAGGATCCCTATTTCCGCGAGCGCGGTCTCGACATCGACGACGTCGGACGACGCGTCCTCGGCAAGCTGCTCGGAGTACGCCACCACAACGTCCCGCTCACCGAAGGAGCGATCGTGGTGGCCTCGCAGATGCTGCCCGCGCACTTCGCGCTGCTCGAGACCGACCGCATGGGCGGCATCCTCTCGGAGCACGGAGGTCCCACGTCGCACGGCGCGATCTTTGCGCGCTCGCTCGAGATCCCGGCGGTCACCGGCGTTCCCGGGCTGCTCGCGGCGGCGAGCCCGGGCGAGATGGTGATCGTCGACGGCGCGACCGGCCAGGTGCACCTGTCTCCGGACGAGAGTCTTCTCGAGGAGTATCAGCGCGCGCAGCAACGCCATGTGACCGCCGTCGAGCACCTCGACGCCCTGCGTGCCCTCCCCGCCGAAACGCACGACGGACGTCGCATCGCGCTGACCGCGAACGTGGGCCTCCTGAACGATCTCGTGCTCGTCGAGCGACACGGGGCCGAGGGCGTCGGCCTCTTCCGTACCGAGCTGCTGGCACTCGCCCAACGTTCGTTCCCCGACGAGGAGGAGCAGCACAAGCTCTATTCGAGGGTGGCGAGCGCGATGGCCCCGCGACGGGTCACGATCCGTACGCTCGACGTCGGTGGCGACAAGCGTCTGCCTGCGCTCGGTGACCCGAGCGAGGAGAACCCGCAGCTCGGCTGGCGTTCGCTCCGTCTCGCGCTCTCGCACCCCGCGAAGTTCGAGACGCAGCTCCGCGCCATCCTGCGTGCGAGCGCCACGGGCCGGGTACGGATCCTGTTCCCCATGGTCTCGGGCGTCGGCGAATTGCGCGAGGCGAAGGCTGCGCTCGAACGCGCCCAGGAGGCGCTCGATCGGGAGGGGATTCCCTTCGATCCCGCCGTGCCGGTCGGCGTGATGGTCGAGGTGCCTTCCGCGGCGCTCGTCGCCGACGTGCTCGCCGACGAGGCCGATTTCTTCAGCATCGGCACCAACGATCTCACCCAGTACACCCTGGCGGTCGATCGGGGCAACGAGCGCGTCGCGCATCTGTACGATCCGCTGCACCCGGCCGTGCTGATGCTGATCGACCGGACGGTGCGGGCCGCCGAGCGGGCTTCGATCCCGGTCTCGGTCTGTGGCGAGATGGCCGGCGATCCCCTGGCAGTGCCGCTCCTGGTCGGCCTCGGGATCGGAGAGCTCTCGGCCACACCGAGCTCGGTGCCCATCATCAAGGAGATCATCCGCGCGCTCGACGCGGGCCGGGTCGCCGAGGATGCACGGCGCGCCCTGCGTGCGCGCTCTCCGTCCGAAGTGCACCGGATCGCGATCGAGCGCCTGCACGAGGCCGGTCTCTTCGATCATCCCGACGTGGGGCCCTGGCTCGGCTCGGTGACCGAATCGCTCGCCGATCGCGGCCGCTAGCGGCTGCGCCCGATGGGCGAGGCGTCCCGCTCGATCTCGAGGAGCAGGGCGCTGTGGTCGCTGCCCTCGATCGGGAGCACCCGCACCGCCGACACGTCGACGCCCGACACGAGCGCATGGTCGATCCGGAGCAGCCGAGGCGACCCGCTCCACGGTCCCCAGGTGCGTCGCGGTCGTTCGCCCATGCGACGGGCGGCCAGCTGGGCGGCGTCCGTGTGTCCAGCCGCGAGGCGACGATAGGCCGGCCAGAGCGGGGTGGCGTTCAGGTCTCCGAGGATCGCGCGGGCGCGGGTGTCCGGGCTCCCGAGCCGTTCGCGCGCCTGGCGCACCTGGGTCCGTCGCGCGCGAAGGATCCTCCAGAATGGCCAGCTGTGGGGGGCGAGGAGATGCAGGTTGACCACCTCGAGCGGCTCCCGCCGCGCCCAGGTGTCGCCCGCGAGCCATGCACGGAAGCCGTCGCGCCCGGCGAGAGGAAGGCGCTCCACCCGCGCCTCGTGTCGCAGAGCGATGCCCATCCCGAAGAAATCCGTGGCGGGATCCAGACGGCCGTGGGGAAGGACGTCGGAGATGGCGCGGGCCTGCCTGGGTGCGAGCTCCTGGAGGGCGCACACATCGGCGTTCACCCGCTCCACCAGGGCGGCCGCCGCGTACGGGTCGGCCGCTCCGTTCTGGAGATTCATCGAAAGCAGCCGGAGCACGTCGCCCACAAGCCCTCCGCCCCGTGGTGATCTCTCCATCGGGCCGCCGCCCGGGAACTGAAGGCCGCCGCTCGCACCCGATGGCTCGCGGGCTTCCGCGGGGCTGGGCCACGACCGGAAGACACGGGAAAAGCGCTGCCCGTCCGGCGGGTTGAACCAGTGCGCCCGACGGCTATCGTGTCCATGACGCGGAACGTCATCAGGCTATCGCGGGGCTCCGCACCGGGCCACGCCCTCTGGTCGATGGGGGCCGCGAGGGCAGTCACAAGGGTTGGTCGACGCTCCTCGGGCGCCCATGGAGAACCGGGCGGCCGGTCGGACCCGCACCGTTGCCTGCGACCCTTCGGAGTGACGGTCGCCCTGAGTGTTCCGCGCGGATGTCTGTCCTTCCGAACGACATCCGCCGAGTCCGATTGTCGAAAGCCCTCGGCGTGTTCGCGCCGGAGGTCGACGAGATCGAACCAGCGCTTCGGGAGCGTCCGCGGAGTCGGATCGGCGACCCGCTCTCGAGAGGACCAAATGCATCGTGACCATCGACGACGAGATTCTCTACGCCACACGACGGAGTCGAGCGCAGAGTCCGGGGCCGTTCGCGCACTCGGCAATACCGGCGCGAGGCGCCCGGGTGACCGGAGCCGACCCGGAGCTTGGGCTCTCGCGATGATTTCCGATCCGCGGGAGTCGTCCGGCTCGAGCACGATTCGCGGTATGGACACGGCATCGTCCGGCCGACGAGAGGATGTCGTCGCGGGGTCGCCACCGGTGGTGTCGAGCACGTCCGGAGCGTCGACCGGCTCCGGGCACTGTGGTACCCCTCTGCCGTCCCAACCCCACGCGTCGACCCGAGCTTCGAGGAAGGATGCAGCGGTCATGATCCGTCGCTTTGTCTCCCGCGCCGCGCCGGCTGCGCTGTACGCCATGTTGGTCGTCTCCGTGTTGGGTCTCGCCGGTTGCGCCCCCGAGTCGCTCTTCTCGAGCGATCGTCCGATGTCGACCGTCAACCCGACCACCGAAGCCACGCGGATGATCCAGGGGGTGTACAGCACCGTCACGATGTGGGTCATCGCGATCTTCGTCGTAGTCCAGGCGCTTCTCGTCTACACCGTCTTCCGCTACCGCCAGCGTTCGGGACAGGAGCGTGAGGTGCCGGAGCAGATCCACGGCAACACCACGCTCGAGATCGGGTGGACCGTGCTCCCGGTGATCATCGTCGCCCTGATCGCCTTTCCGACGCTCCGCACGCTGTGGGCGCTGCAGGCGCCGCCCGAAGAAGGCTCGCTCGAGGTGAAGGTCACCGGCAAGCGGTGGTGGTTCGAGTTCGAGTACCCCGAGTACGGCTTCGTCACGGCGAACGAGCTGCACCTGCCGACGGAGCGCATGGCCGATCTGCAGCTGCAGTCGGACAACGTGATCCATTCGTTCTGGGTGCCGAAGCTCTCCGGAAAGCGCGACATGGTTCCGGGGCGCGGCCAGCATCTCTGGTTCACCCCCGAAGAGCCCGGCGTCTATCAGGGGCAGTGCGCCGAGCTCTGTGGCGCTTCGCACGGCCTGATGAAGTTCAAGGTGTTCGTTCACACACCGGAGGACTTCGCGGCATGGGTCGAGAGTCAGCAGCAGCCGGCCGCGTTCAGCATGGCGAATCCCGGCACCCAGGCCTTCGCGCAGAACGCCTGCTTCACGTGTCACGCGATCGACGGCACGCCGTGGACGTTTGCCCGGATCGGACCGAACCTGACCCACGTCGCATCGCGCTCGACGCTCGCGGGCGCCGTGCTCGAGAACACCCCCGAGAACATGAAGCAGTGGATCCGAAATGCCGGCTCGATCAAGCCCGGCCATGCCGGCGAACCCAAGGAGCCGGACCTGATGTGGAACTTCGAGCATGTCCCCGACGAGCAGCTCGATGCGCTCGTGACGTGGCTCCAGACGCTCGAGTAGAGCGGGACCGAGAGAGGCGAGGAAACCCATGGCGACTGCTGCAACGCTTCCCCAGATCGACACCGCCCACGAACCCAATGGCGTCTGGAGCTGGATCACCACCGTCGACCACAAGCGGATCGGCATCCTCTATGGAGTGACGGCCTTCATCTTCTTCCTGCTCGGCGGACTCGAGGCGCTCGCGATCCGCTACCAGCTGATGGTTCCCGAGAACGGCTTCGTGATCGGCTCGGCCTACAACGGCCTGTTCACGATGCACGCGACCACCATGATCTTCCTGGCGGTGATGCCGCTCTCGGCGGCGTTCTTCAACTACATGATCCCGCTCCAGATCGGTGCCCGCGACGTCGCCTTCCCTCGCCTGAACGCTTTCAGCTACTGGGTCTTCCTCGCCGGCGGCATCTTCATCAACGCCTGGTTCATCACCGGGATCTTCGATGGCCGCGAGGGTTTCCTGTCACAGATTCCCAATGCGGGCTGGTTCGGCTATTCGAATCTCACGTCGACCACCTACTCGATCGGCCACGCGGTCGACTACTGGATGATCGGCCTCCAGATCCTGGGGGTGGCCTCGTTGGCGGCCGGCTTCAACTTCATCACCACGATCCTCAACAAGCGCGCGCCGGGCATGACACTGAAGCGCATGCCACTGTTCACGTGGATGACCCTGGTGGTGCAGTTCCTGGTGGTGATGTCGTTTCCGATGATCACCGTCGGTCTGATCCTGCTGACCTTCGACCGCTTCTTCGGGACCAACTTCTACGTGCCCGAGGCAGGTGGAGACCCCCTGCTCTGGCAGCACCTCTTCTGGCTGTTCGGTCATCCCGAGGTCTACATCCTGATCCTGCCGGCGATGGGCATCGTCTCGG
>CAYYUT010000102.1:0-8917 GCA_964474935.1 uncultured Spirochaetales bacterium | reverse complement strand
CCAACGAGGCGGGCGTGGGTTCCGCGGCCATTGCCCACGCGGCGGCCAAGACCGAAGAGCCGGTGCGCGAGGGGATCGTGGCCCTGCTCGAGCCCTTCATCGACACCGTGGTCGTGTGCACGGCCACCGGCCTCGTGATCGTGGTGACCGGGGCGCACGAGGCGCCCGAAGCCGGAGACGGCATCGCCATGACGTCCTGGGCCTTCGCCACGGTCTTCCCCTGGTTCCCGAGCCTGCTCTCCGTCACGGCCCTGCTCTTCGCCTTCAGCACCCAGATCTCGTGGAGCTACTACGGCGAGCGCTCGGCCGACTTCCTGTTCGGAAGCGGCCTCGGCACCAACGGCTACAAGCTCCTCTTCCTCTTCTTCGTGTGGTTCGGCGCGGTCTCGCAGCTCGACCGCGTGGTGGAGTTCTCGGACCTGATGCTCCTGTCGATGGCCTTTCCCAATCTGTTCGGGGCGATCCTGCTCTCGGGGAGCGTGAATCGCGACCTCGACGCGTATCTCGGGCGGCTACGCGCCGGCACCATGCAGCCGGGCGGCTCCTGAGGACGCGGCCAACCCGGGCGAGCCTGGTAACCTCGGAACCGACGAGGAGGGACGGATGAAGCTCGGGCGACTCGGGGTGTGGACCTTCACCGATCTGTTGACGGCCGAGGACTCGGCGGCCTTCGCGCGCCAGATCGAGGCGTGGGGCTACTCGGCGCTCTGGCTCCCCGAGGCGATCGGCCGCGATCCCTTCACGACCGTCGGGTTCCTCGGCGCCCACACCTCGAGGCTGGTCTTCGCCACCGGCATCGCCAATATCTATGCCCGCGATCCGATGACGATGAAGGCGAGCGCCAACACGGCGGGCGACCTCACCAACGGACGCTTCGTGCTGGGGCTCGGCGTGTCGCATGGCCATCTGGTCTCGAAGATCCGGGGCCACGAGTACGGCAAGCCGGTGACCACCATGCGCGGCTTCCTCGACCAGTACGAGAGCGCGCTGTACCGGGCGCGCCAACCCGAGGACGAAGTGCCGATCGTGCTCGCCTCACTCCGCCAGAACATGCTGAAGCTCGCGGGCGAACGGACCCGCGGATCGCACCCCTATCTGGTCCCGCCCGAGCACACCGCGCGGGCCCGCGAGATCCTCGGCGAAGGCCCCTGGCTCTGCCCCGAGCAGAAGGTGCTCCTCGAGCCCGACCCGTCGAAGGCGCGCCAGCTCGCGCGCGCCGCGATGTCGATCTACACGGGTCTTCCGAACTACCAGAACAACCTCAAGTGGCTCGGCTTCGACGACTCCGACTTCCAGGACGGCGGCAGCGACCGGCTCGTGGACGCGATCGTCGCGTGGGGCGACGTGCCGGCGATCGAGGCGCGCGTGAAGGCCCATTTCGACGCGGGCGCCGACCACGTCTGCATCCAGCCACTCCGGCCCGACGGCGTCCCCGGCCAGGACATGCGCGTGCTCGAGGCCCTGGCGCCCGGCGCGGGGTGAGCGCGGGCGCACCGCGACGGTTCTGGGGCTGGGGCGTCGAGGGAGCGGGGCCGAGCGACGACCAGATCGCGGGGATCGGCCGCACGCTGTCCGAACGCTTCGGATGCGCCTTCCGGTTCGAGCCCCCGCCGCGCATCGAGGAAATCGAGCTCCCGCCGCCACGCCACGAACCTCCGGCCGCGCTCGCCGGGATGGCCTCGACGCAACCGCTCGACCGCGCCTCCCACACCTACGGGAAAGCCTATCGAGACGTCGTGCGCGGCTATCGACGCGACTTCGGATGCGCGCCCGACTGGGTCGCCTGCCCGCGCAACGAGGCCGAGGTGGCGGAGGTGCTCGATTGGGCCACGGGCAGGCGCGCCGCGGTCGTTCCCTACGGGGCGGGCTCGAGCGTGGTGGGCGGGGTCGAGGCGCGCGGCCTGCGTGACGGGTACGCGACCGTGGTGTCGCTCGACCTCGGCCACCTCGACCGCGTCCTCGAGATCGACCGGGCCTCGCGCGCCGCGCGGATCCAGGCCGGAGTGCTCGGCCCCGCGCTCGAAGACCAGCTCCGGCCCCAGGGCCTCACGCTCCGCCACTTCCCCCAGTCCTTCGAGTTCTCGACGCTCGGCGGCTGGATCGCCACCCGCTCCGGAGGCCACTACGCGACGCTCCGCACCCACATCGACGACTTCGTCGAATCGCTCCGGGTCGTGACGCCGTCCGGTGTCGTCGAGAGTCGGCGGCTGCCCGGATCGGGCGCCGGGCCGAGCCCCGACCGTCTCTTCATCGGCGGCGAGGGCACCCTCGGTGTGATCAGCGAGGCGTGGATGCGGCTCCAGGAGCGACCCCGCTTCCGGGCGCAGGCGGCGGTGCGCTTCGAGGACGCGAGCGGTCCCGGCTCGGGCTTCGCCCAGGGCGCCGAGGTCGTGCGCCAGCTCTCCCAGTCGGGGCTCGAGCCCTCGAACTGCCGGCTCCTCGACCCGAACGAGGCCGAGACTGCCGGCGCCGGCGATGCCGCGATCCTGATCGTGGGCTTCGAGTCGGCGCATCACCCGCCCGACGTGGCGATGGCGCGCGCCCTCGAGTGCTGCGCCGACGGTGGGGGCCGCGTGCCCGAGGGCGCGGGCCGCGTACGCGAACGCCGGCCCGAGTCTGGCGACGATGCCGCTGCGGCCTGGCGCCGCACCTTCTTGCTAGCCCCCTACGTGCGCGACGCCCTCGTCGGGCTCGGCGTCGTGATCGAGACCTTCGAGACCGCCGTCACCTGGGACCGCTTCGAGGCGTTCCACGCGACGGTGACCGAGCGGGTGCGGGCGGCCGCGCAGGAGGTGTGCGGCGCGGCCCGGATCGCCTGCCGCTTCACCCACATCTATCCGGACGGACCGGCGCCCTACTACACCGTGATCGCGCCGGGCCGGCGCGGCGGCGAGCTCGAGCAGTGGGACGAGATCAAGCAGGCCGCCGGCGATGCGATCCTCGCGGCGGGCGGGAGCATCACCCACCACCACGCGGTGGGGCGCGACCACCGTCCCTGGGCCGACCGCCAGCGGCCCGCGCTCTTCGGCGACGTGCTCCGCGCCGCGAAGCAGCGTCTCGACCCGGCCGGCATCCTGAATCCGGGCTGTCTCGTCGACAGCTGAGCGCCGCCGCGGAGCCCGGCCTCGCCCGCGCGACGCGCGCTATCGTCCGCGCCATGGCAGGCATCAATCCGCACTACCAGAAGCTCCGCGCCGGATACCTCTTCCCCGAGATCGGACGTCGCGTCCGCGCGTTCAGCGAGGCGCACCCCGACGCCCAGGTGATCCGCCTCGGAATCGGCGACGTGACCGAGCCGCTCGTGCCGGCCGTGGTCGACGCCCTCGCCCGGGCGGCCGCCGAGATGGGCACCCGCGAGGGATTCCACGGGTACCCGCCCGAGCGCGGCTACGAGTTCCTGATCGAGGCGATCCTCGAACACGACTTCGCGCCCCGCGGCGTCACGCTCTCGCCCGACGAGATCTTCGTCTCGGACGGAAGCAAGCAGGACTCGGCGAACATCCAGGAGATCTTCTCGCTCGACGCGAGCGTACTCGTCACCGACCCGGTCTACCCCGTCTACGTCGACAGCAACGTGATGGCCGGACGCACCGGGACGGCCGACGACGAGGGTCGCTATCCGAGGATCACCTATCTGCCCGCGACCGAGGAGAACGGCTTCGTCCCCTCACCCCCCGCCGGCCGGGCCGATCTCGCCTATCTGTGCTCGCCGAACAATCCGACTGGCGCCGTCGCCACCCGCGCCGACCTCGAGGCCTGGGTCGACTGGGCGCTCGCCAACGACGCGGTGATCCTCTTCGACGCCGCCTACGACGCCTTCATCCGCGATCCCGACCTGCCCCGCTCCATCTACGAGATCCCCGACGCCCGCAAGTGCGCGATCGAGATGCGGAGCTTCTCGAAACGGGCCGGCTTCACGGGCGTGCGTTGCGCCTACACCGTGGTGCCCGAGGCAGTGACGGGCTCCTCGCCTTCGGGCGAGCGCGTCGCGCTCCACGGGCTCTGGTCGCGTCGCGTCGCCACCAAATTCAACGGCGTGCCCTACCTCGTGCAGCGCGCCGCCGCGGCCGTCTTCTCGCCCGACGGTCGCAAGCAGACGGGCGAGCAGGTCGCCTTCTATCTCGAGAACGCACGCCGGCTGCGCGAGGGCCTCACCACGGCGGGCTTCCGGGTGTTCGGCGGCGAGCACGCCCCCTACATCTGGATGCGTACGCCCGATGGTCTCGACTCCTGGGACTTCTTCGATCGCCTGCTGACCGAGACCCACGTGGTCGGGACACCGGGCGCGGGCTTCGGGGCGGCGGGCGAAGGCTATCTGAGGCTCTCCGCCTTCAACTCGCGCGAGAACGTCGACGAGGCGCTCGCCCGCATCACCCGCGCCTTCGGTCGCTAGTCGTCCGGCCGCCGCGCGGACCGCCCGTGCGCGGGTCGACCGCGGTGGGTCGTTCGCCGTCCGCCGCGCCCGCGACGCACGTCGCACCCCCTACGCCCGTCGAGCCCGTCGAGCCCGTCGCGCCCAGTAGGCGTCGAGCTCGCGGCGCACCGCGGGCCCGAGCAGGTAGAGCCCGACCACGTTCGGGACGCAGAGCAGGAAGACGAAGGCGTCCGAGAGCGCCAGCACCGCCTCGAGCTCGATGCTGCTCCCGACGACCACGAAGGCCGCGAAGAGCGCGTGGAAGACGAGCTCCCCGGCGCGATGCTCACCCACCAGATAGGTCCAACCCTTCAGGCCGTAGTACGACCAGGCGAGCATCGTCGACACCGCGAAGAGCACGGCCGCCGCGGCGAGCGGCACCGGTGCCCAGGCGGCGCGGCGCTCGAAGGCGGCCGAGGTGATCGCGATCCCGTCGAGTCCCTCGGCGAAGCCCGGCGCGAGCTCGGAGGTGGTCACCACGACCAGGGCCGTGGCCGTACAGATCACCAGGGTGTCGACGAAGGGCTCGAGCAGGGCGACGAAGCCCTCGGTGAGGGGCTCGTCGGTGCGCACGGCCGAGTGGGCGATGGTGGCCGAGCCGAGTCCGGCCTCGTTCGAGAAGACGGCCCGCTGGAACCCGATCACCATCACGCCGAGCGCACCGCCTGCGACCCCGTCGGGCGTGAAGGCACCGCGCACGATGGCGGCCAGCGCGTCCGGGAGGGCCGCCCGGTTGAGTGCGAGCAGGACGACTGCGCCGAGCAGATAGAACCCCGCCATGAAGGGGACCAGCCGTTCGGTCACCCGCGCGATCGCGCGCAGGCCCCCGACCGTCACCGCCGAGACCACCGACGCCAGGACCAGCCCGAAGAGCCAGCCGCGCGTCGCCAGCAGGCTCGCGTCGCCGCCGCTGACCCCGACCAACTGGGTATGCGCCTGGTTGGCCTGGAACATGTTCCCGATGCCGAGACAGCCGACCACCATGCCGACGGCGTAGAAGAGTCCGAGCGCGCGACCGACCCGCGGCCAGCCGCGTTCGCCGAGACCGCGCTCCAGGTAGTACATCGGGCCGCCCGAGACGCGTCCGTCGGCATGGATGCGCCGGTACTTCACGCCGAGGGTGCACTCGAGGAACTTCGACGACATGCCCAGGAAGCCCGCCACGACGAGCCAGAAGGCGGCGCCGGGCCCGCCGAGGCTGATGGCGACGGCGACGCCGCCGATGTTGCCGATCCCGACGGTGCCCGAGACCGCCGTGGTGAGCGCCTGGAAGTGGCTCACCTCGCCGCGCGCCCGCCCGGAGGTGTGGCGACCGCTCACGAGCGCGAGCGCGTGACCAAAGCCGCGGAGGCTCACGAAGCGGAGCAGGAAGGTGCACCACACCGCGGCCGCGACCAGCCAGACCACGATCAGGGGAAGCTCGCGCCCGAAGAGCGTGGGGCTGTAGAAGACCACGCCCGCCACGAGATCGGCGAGCGGCCGGATGGCGGCATCGAGCGTCGCGTCGAAGCCGGACATCAGGCGAACCGCATCCAGCCGGCGAAGCCGCGGGCGCTGGGGGCTCGGGCGGCAAGAAGCCCGACGCTGGGCACGGCCACCGGGCCGCGCCCGGCTTCGGCGTCCTCAGTTCCGGAGCGGGTCGCAGGGGACGGTGCGTCCGCGGGCGAGCTCTTCGGGGGCGAAGCCGCCGCCCGCCGCGAACGCATCACAGACCCCGTCACAGAAGTTCTCGATCCGGCCCGCGTCGAGCCAGGTGGTGATCTGCTGCGCCGCCGCGACGCTCTGGAAGGCCTGCGCGTGGGTCTCGCACGGCGAGGTCACGTCGCGGTTCGCGAGCGGGGGCAGGAAGACCTGCTCGTCCGGATTCGAGAGATCGTAGTTGCCGATGTCGTACCAGACCTGGGCTCCCACGAAATCGGGATCGGATTCCGAGAGCGGCCCGGCCCGATCCGGAACCCCGAGCTGGTCGGAGAGCGCGGAGCCGCTCGGGGGCGCGATGCCCCTCAGATTCGGCAGCCCGAGTGTACGGCCATAGATGTCGCTCGCCACGTTGGCGACCACCCCGTCGAAGAGCGCGAGGGTGACGAGCAGGTCCTTGGATCCGCCGGCCCCGGGAAGCGGATCGCGCGTGATCTGGCGCAGGTAGCCCGTCGGCTCGGCCGAGTCCCAGAGCTCTTCGGCGAGCCCGAAGAAGAGCGCCTGGCTGAGCCGGTCGGTGTTGAGGAAGTTGAGCGGGATCGCGATCAGTCCGATCGCGCTCGAGCGCTGGATCAGGATCGAGAAGTTGCTCGCCGGCACGTCGACCGCCATGCGCGCGAAGTCGGGCGAGATGGCCGCCAGGAGCGTGCCCATGATCCCGCCGAGGCTCACCCCGAAGTAGTCGACCGGGGTCTCGCCGGTCGGGAAGACGCCCACCCCCGGCGCCGTCTGGAAGGCCGCGTGCGCGTTGAAGCGTCCCTCCTTCATCATGCGCGCCAGCACCGCGGCGTTGGTCGCGCCCTGACGCAGACGATCGGGCAGGGTGGCGAAGTTGTCCGGGTCGAAGAGCACCGCCTGAACGATGAAGCTCGGCGCGAGCAGGTTCGCGAAGTCGAGGTCGAAGCTCGAGAGGCCGAGCCAGTCGGTGGCGCCGCCGATCCGGAGGAAGCGGCCGAGGCCGTTCTCGACGCGCACCTGGTCGAGCGAGCGCGCCAGCCCGACCGCCTGGCGCCCGTTCCCGAACAGTCCGTGCCCGAGCAGGATCGGAGCGAGCCTCGCGCCGCCTTCGTCGAGAGCGGCGCAGGGGATCTCGATCGAGAAGTTGGCGTCCATCAGGCCCTGCACCTCGGGCAGCCCGTCGCCGACCTCGTCGACCAGCCGGCTCCCCACGACCGGCTCGAGCAGCGGGTCGGCGCTCAGGAAGAGCGGCGCCTGGAAGGTGCCGCGCACCCGCCGCCAGAGGCGCTCACCCTCGACGCCGCAGTCGTTCTCGATCGAGACGTCGCCGTCGGTGTCGTCGTCGGGTCCGGCGAAGGGGAAGACGCTGAACGTGGGCCCGGACTCGGCGGCGAGCCAGGCATAGGCCCGGTCGCGCATCGCGAGAAGCTCGCGGGTCAGGCTCTGCTCGCTCTCCACCACGAAGTCGAACGCGAGCACGAGGTCTTCGCGCGCCACCCCGGCCTGTGCGAGCCGCGCGAACAGCTGGTTCATGGGGCCGCGACGCGCCTCGACACCCGGGATGTCGGTCGGGCGCCGATCGCGCAGGGCCGCGAACACCGGCTCGGCCTCGACGGGCGTTCCGGCGGGCGAGCGAAGCTCGCGGAGGGCCACGATGTAGCGATGGCCGGGAACCAGCCCCTCGGCCGGGCGCAGGAAGAGTCCACTCCGTGCCTCCTGCCCGGCGATCCCGAGCGCCCGCGACTCGGGCTCGATGAAGTGGGGCACCTGGCGCATGCCGTCGTCCACGTCGAAGAGCAGGGTCGGGCTGTCGGGCTGGAGCGAGGTGTCGTCGAAGGTGCGCGTGTCGGGAAGCAGGCGCGAGGCGCCCGAGAGCGCCGGATCGACCCCACCCGGGAAGTGCATCAGCACCTGCGCCGCCGGACTGAACCCGTCCTGGATCCCGAAGGCAGCGCTCGAGAGGGGCGCCGGCCCGAAGGAGGGCAGCACCCCCTCGGGATAGACGACCCGCACGCCGGTCTCGGTGTCGGCCGGCTCCAGGAAGCGCGAGGACGGAAACGGCAGCGCGCACTCGACGCCGTTCAGGCTCTCGCATGCGTCGGGACGCTCGATCGCGGCCCGTTCGAACCAGGTGGCGGTCTCGAGTTCGACGGGGAGCGCGCCGAGGACGGCGAGCGTGGCCTGGGCCTCGAGCTGGTAGCGGCCGGGCTCCAGCTCTCCGAGCGCGCCGCGCGCCACGCGTCCCTCGATCGTGAGATCGTCGAGCCCCAGCACCGGTACACCGTCGAGGCGCACCTCGAGACCCTCGACCTCGGCGCCGAGCGGAAGCTGGATCTCGATGGGCGTGGCTCCGTCGGCCAGGGTCAGCAGACCGAGCAGCGGCGCGCGGAAGAAGAAGGCCTCGGGGAAGTCGCACGCGGGTCCGAGCCCGAAGGCCAGCACCAGGGGCGCGAGCAGGGCGAGACGGACCCGGGCGCCGCGCGCCGGGGTGGGGAGACCGCCCGGCGCAGGGCCGGTGGGGTGGGCGCGGGGCACGTGGATCCTCCGATCGAGATGGGTCGTGGTGGCGGGCCCGGCCTCGGGCCGCGCCGGTTCGGCTTGGCCTGGCCCCGTCCGGGCCCGGCAGGGGGGTGCGTTGCGAGGGAGCCCCCACCCCGGGCTGACGTCGGGCCGATGTCGCGGCTCCGTGGCCGCGGCGCTCCTGTGTCCGATGCGGCCGCGGGCCCGCCGGTCGCCGCGAGAGCCAGCTAACCCGATTGGGCCTTCGATCACAAGTGAAATCGAGGGCTTTGGCACCCGCCCCCTTTCCCCCGGAGGGCGGCAGGGCGTACCGCCCTGCCCGGCACC